>NZ_JASGBX010000010.1:0-216510 GCF_030053335.1 Pantoea sp. EABMAA-21 | reverse complement strand
AGTATGGTGACATGCCGGGCAGCTGGGGCCTGATTCGCCTGCTGGATAAGGCTCAGGTCAGCGCCAATCCGGGCATCAGCAGCAGCTGGCGGCTCACCTGGCAGGCTCCCGACGGCCGCCCGCTGAACTACATTCTGCGAACAGAAGCGGGTGAGGGGCCGCTGGCGCTGCTGAAGCTGCGCAACTTCACGCTCCCGGCAGACATATTCATTATCAGTGACACACCGGAAGTGCCGGATGAAACTTTTGTCAGCGAGGAAGACTAATGCCACTGCAATCCCTGATTAATGCCTGCGGTGCGAATGTGGACCATCTTCGGGTGCTGGCCACGGAGTCTGTTTCGCTGTGGGAGCCGTGGCTGAAGCCCCTGGCGGACACTCACGCTACAGGGGAAGACCCGACCTACAACGATGCGTTCCAGCAGATGCAGGAAGAGATGAACCGTTTGTCTGGCGCGGATACGACGCTTATCTGTGCGCTGGCGGAACAGGTACTGACGACGGAAGCCAAAGACATCCGCGTGGCAGTCTGGTACTGCTGGGCGCGTTTGCAACGAGACGGTGAAGAAGGGTTTGCCGACGGTCTGGCCCTGCTTGCCGGCCTGCTGCAGCGCTTCGGTGATGCTTTGCATCCACAGCGGGCGCGCAGTCGTGAGGCGGCGCTGGGCTTTCCCGCCAGCGCGCGCGTGCTGGATACGCTGACGCTCTATCCCGAAGTGATGACATCTTCGGCGCAGCGTACCGTGGCGGCGTTGCTGGTGATTGATGACGTATGCAGAGCGCAGGGCGGGGCCGGCCTTGGTAGCCTTTACGGCGCGCTGGAGGCAAGGTTGCTGAGGGCAGGCGGCCCGGATGCGGTTGTGCCCCAGACGGCGGCAGACGGTCCCGCATCCCAGTCGTCTTCAGCCTCCGCCGCCCCCGCTCTGGCGGCTATCAGTTCCGGGCGTGATCTGCTGGACCAGGCACGAACGCTGGCCGCTTATCTGCGCGATCAGCCAGGCGGATGGCTGGCCGCGCATAGGCTGATGAAAACCATCCGTCATGACACGCTCAGCCAACTGCCACCGTTGTCCGGCGACGGCAAAAGCCGTATCGAGCCACCCAAGCCGGACCAGCGCGCACAGCTCAAGCGCCTGTGGCTGCAGCAGAGCTGGGCCGAACTGGCCGAGCAGGCCGACAGCCTATTCAGCCGGGGCGGCAATCACTTCTGGCTTGACCTGCAGTGGTATCAGCACCAGGCGCAGCTGCGCTCGGGCAATGCGACGCTGGCGGCGATTGTTCAGGACGACCTTAAGGGCCTGCTGTCGCGCCTCAACGGGCTGGAGACGCTGGCCTTCAGTGACGGAATGCCGTTTGCGGATGAGGTCACCATGGGCTGGATCCAGCAGCATGTGCTGATGTCTGCGGGAGTGTTTGGATCGGAGGCTGTCTCTGTGACTGCTGGCGCAGAGGATGATGTGTTGCAGCTGGAGAGCGAGGCCACTGACCTGGCAGACAGGGAGGGCATTGAAGCTGCGCTGGCCTGGCTGCAGCAACGGCCCGGCATAACGTCACCTCGCCAGCAGTGGTTATTACGTTTGCTGATGGCCAGACTTGCCGAGCATTTTGGCCGTCAGGAAATGGCGCTTCATCTGCTATGTGCGCTCGATACGCAAGCGGAGAACATGGTACTAAGCGAATGGGAGCCGTCTCTGCTGTTTGAAGTGAAGTCTCGCAGACTCAAAATGCTGCGTGCACGAGCAGTTAGAGGGGGTGCAGATAAGCTACAAACAAATAAGGAAATTGAGCTATTGATTTCAGGTCTTATTAGACTTGATCCCGCAAAGTCTGTTGCAATTTGTGGATGAGTATTTCGCTAACGACTAAGTGTGGTAATTAAGCCATATTTACTCATATCTAATATGTTTTTAATAACCAAGGTGGATTTATGCTTTCATTGATTCGTGTTGTCAATTTTATGGTTTCAATCCTATTCCTTATTGGAGGTGTGTTGAGTTTTTTCCTTGGTGGGATGTTGATAGGTATATTCCCAGAGTTTGCTGCTTTTTCAATGCTCTTTGCAATCCTTCCAATAGTTTTAATCTTCCTTTCAATTCTGGGCTTATATGGCGTGCTAAATAATAACATCAAAGTACAGATGGCTTTTGATATTTTATTGCTTCCATTCTGGAACGTAGGAACTGTGGTAGGTGCTGTTTGTTTAATCTTATTCTTAGTCGAGCGATATAAAGTCACTGGCAAATCGATTAGCTCCGACGCACCTGACAAGCCATAGTGTTTTCTCTAGTTTTTAATTTTGATTAAGATTGCTCGAACAAATCATTTAGCGAACTGTAGTGAGTGAAAGTTAAATTCATTTGAAAAAAAGGGTCGGTTTTATATCGCATAAAACATTCAGCTACATTGATTTTAATTGCCCCACAATAACTTCCAGTTGATACAGTCTATTTACAGAAATAATTTTATTATGAAAGACTTAACTCTACGCTATTACGATAACGAAATGCGCTATCTGCGCGACGCCGCCAGAGAATTTGCCGAAACTCACCCTGACCGCGCCGCCATGCTCAACCTGGACCGTGCAGGCACGCCAGATCCTTTTGTGGAGCGCCTGCTTGAAGGATTTGCTTTTTCCGTCGGTCGACTGCGTCAGAAAATTGACGATGACCTGCCGGAGCTGACCGAAGGGTTGGTCAGCATGCTCTGGCCGCATTATCTGCGCACGATCCCTTCACTGAGCATAGTGTCGCTCTCGCCTGATCTGCCGAAAATGAAAATGGCGGAGACCGCTCCCGCCGGGCTGGAGGTGTATTCCCGCCCGGTAGGCCCCAAAAATACTGTCTGCCACTACCGCACCACAAAGCCGGTTACGCTTAATCCGCTGTCAATCTCAGGCGTGGTCATGGGCACCGAGCCGGACGGACGCTCCGTGCTGCGCCTGCGCATAGCCAGCAGCGGGCAGGCGGACTGGAGCCAGTGTGACCTGCGTCATCTCAGCCTGTGGCTGGGAGAAGACGTGCCCGTGGCGACCGCGCTGCATCAGAGGCTGACCCGCCGTCAGGCCGCGATATACGTCCGCCTGGCCGGGCAGCAGGAGCGGATCGCCCTCAACGCCTGGTTCAGCCCGGGTGGATTTGGTGAGGACGACAGGCTGTGGCCAAAGGGTGACAGCGCCTTCAGCGGCTATCAGTTGCTGCTGGAGTACTTCACCTTCCCGGAGAAGTTTCGCTTTGTGACCCTGAACGGACTGGAAGCTATCCCTCTTCCACCCGGGCTCACGGGGTTCGATATTGAGGTGGTATTCAGTGAGGCGTGGCAGAGTGATTTGCCGGTGACCGATGCTTCGCTGAAACTGCACTGCGTACCGGTGATTAACCTGTTCACGCTGGAAGCTGACCCGCTGACGGTTAACGGACTGGAGAGCGAGTACCTGCTGCGCGCGAAGCGCCTGCAGGACGGACATACCGAGATTTACTCGGTGGATGCAGTCAGCGGTTCAGGGCTGACTGGCGCGGCAGAGTACGTTCCGTTCACCAGCTTCCGGCATCGGGGCGGCATGATGCGACGCCTCGCACCTGAGCGCTATTTTCATACGCGCGTTCGAAAAGGCGTGACCGGGATGCACGACACCTGGCTGATACTCGGCGGTCAGCAGTGGGAGGAGGGGGAGGAGCTTTCCCGCGATACGCTCTCGCTGCGCATCACCGGCACCAACGGCCAGCTTCCCCGTCGTGCGTTGCAGAGCACCCTGCTGGACCGCTGCGAACAGGTGTTGCAGACCCCTGTCACGGTGCGCAATCTGACTCGTCCGACACTTCCTGCTTATCCACCTGCTGAGGACCGCTTTCACTGGCGGGTGCTAAGCCACCTCGGTTCCGGCTTCATCAATATGATGAATAGCGCAGAAGTGCTGCGCGGCACGCTGGCGTTGTACAACTGGCAGGATGACGAACTCTGCAACCGCAGGCTGGATGCGATTCTTGACGTACAGCATCACCGTCTGCAGCGGTTTGAGTCTGGTTACCTGCTGCGTGGTCTTGACATTGAGGTGACGCTCGACAGCAGCGGTTTTAGCGGTGATGGCGACATACACCTGTTTGGCGAGATGCTCAACCGCTTCCTGTCGCTTTATGCAGACATGAACCAGTTCATTCAGCTCTCCTTGATTATCCGGCCTGAAGGAAAATGCATCCGGTGGAAAGAGAATCACAGTCAGCGCCTGCCCGGCTAATCGCGCGGCTGGGTGACCGGCTGCCTTACATGAATTTTTACCGCTTCTGTCAGCTTCTGGAAAGGAGCGATCCCGAGGCACCTGTGCCGGGCAGCACTTGGCAGGTGCGGCACGAGCCAGTGCGCTTCCGGCCTCATCCCGGCATGGGCTTTCCGGCAGGAGAAATTCGCGGTGCAGAAGCGCCCGCTCATCCGCATCTGCCGCCCACGGTACGCATTAATTTCATGGGGCTCTATGGCACGGCGTCTCCGCTGCCGTCGCATTACATTGATGATGTGACGCGGCAGCGCGAAGGGCACGAGGCCACGCAGGATTTCCTGGATATCTTCAGCCACCGCCTGACCACGCAGTTTTACCGCATCTGGCGCAAATACACCTACCCGGCAACTTTCGCTCCTGGTGGCACCGATGACACCTCTCAGTACCTACTGGGGCTGGCGGGTCTGGGGATAAGCGGCTGTGCGCAGAATATCGCGACGCCGGTCTCGCGTTTCCTTGCGCTGCTGCCGGTGATGCTGCTGCCCGGTCGAACCGCCGAAGGAGTCTCCTCGCTAGTGAAGCTGCTGGCACCGGACACGCGCGCGCAGGTCGTGCCCTGGGATTCACGTCGTATTCCCCAATCCTCAATACTGAATATGAGCACGCGCCACCCTGTCAGTCTGACGCATCGACCGGTGGTGGGGACGCATGCCACAGACGTCAACGGTCAGGTATTGCTGAGGCTGTTCACCGGCAACCCTGAGGAAGTCCGGGGATGGCTCCCCGGCGGGCAACTGCACGGCGACTTGATGGCGCTGTTGCACGTCTACCTGGGATCAAAGCTAGATGCGCGACTGGAGCTGTGCGTTTACCGCGCAATGATGCCTGTTGCACAGCTAAGCTGCCGGAAGGAGGGGGCGCAGCAACTCGGGCGCACGGCGGTGCTGCCTCTGACACAAATCACGGGCTCCCGCGAGTCTAACCAGATAACCATACAGCTCGGTCGCTATCAGCGCGTCCGGGTGCAACCTTCAAGGATCGAAACCGATGAACAGGGCGACTATCGCTGGTAAAATGCTTATCCCTCTTATGCTGGCACTGAGCGTCAGCAGCTGCGGTCTGACGCAGAAAGTATCAGAGGGCACCGTCTCCGTAACAAAATCCATTTTTTACAAGCAAATACGCACACTGCATCTCGATTTTCGCGCCCGTGAAGGGGCAAACCGCAACGCACAGGGTGCTGCGCTCTCAACCGTGGTGCGCATCTGGCAACTGAAGGACAGTAGCGCTTTTGACGCCTCAGACTACCCCTCGCTATTCACTGCTGACAGTCAGGTTCTGAAGGCGGACCTGCTGGCACAAAAGGACATCCGCATCCGCCCGGGTGAGTCAGTCAGTATTGATATGCCGATGGACGATAAGGCGGAATTCGTGGCAGTGGCTGGGCTATTCCTGTCGCCAGACACGCAGGATGATAAGTGGCGAATCTTACTGACCCGCAATGACCTCGATCCGGACAACGCGCGCGTGATTGAACTGGGTGACGGTACACTGACTTTGGTCGCGGAAAAGGCTAAAAGACCCTGATGATGCCTTCACTTTATGAGATCCTTTACGGCAATTTTAGTGGCGGGCTGGCGCTCGATGCCGTGAGCGAACGGGACCAGGTCATTCTTTCGGTGCTGGATAACCTGCAGCGCATCCTCAACACCCGCGCTGGTTCAATTGCACACATCCCCGACTACGGTTTGCCGGATATGACCCGCATCCTGCAGGGGATGCCGGGCACTGCGCACCAGCTGCTTCACACCTTTTCAAGCGTGTTGCTGAAGTACGAACCGCGCCTCAAGCGTATTGAGGTGGCATTGCTGGAACAAACGTTGCCAGGCGAATTGCGCTACGCCATTGAAGCCGAACTCACCGGTATTGGCCTGGTGCGCTACGGCACGGAATTCAAACCAGAGGGCAGAGTGTTGCTGCGTCACTTAAAGCAACAGCAGTTAATGGGCAGTGGTTTGACGGGATAAACAAGGAAGGTTGCTGAATATGAATCAGGTGATTAAAACCGGTGCAGATCCGCGCACCTTACCAGGCTATTCCCAGTTGCGGGAAGAGATGAGTAAGCTGACGCATCCCGCCCGGCCCGATGTTGATTGGGGGAAAGTGGAGAGACTCACGCTGGGGTTGTTTGAACAAAATGGACTGGAGTTGCAGAGTGCGGCCTGGTTCACTTTGGCGCGTGCCAACAACGCGGGTTTGAGGGGGCTCAATGAAGGCTTGAATCTGATTGACGCGCTGGTGGTACATCAGTGGTCGATTTTCTGGCCGCTGGCGATTGATGCGCGCGCCGATATCCTCAGCGTGATGTTTCGACGTCTGCAAAGTCTCTACCGTGGCTGGCAGGTGGTGGGCAGCGAGATGGCGGCGCAGCTATTAGAAACGGAGCGGTTGCTGATATCCTTGCGTGAAGCGTTGTTACGTTTTGGTATCAGGGAATTCGCGCAGGCCAATACGTTATTGCATCAGGTCAAACACTCCATAACGCAGCTTCAAGAAAGACTGCCCTCTCCGGTACAGCTTATTCCGGCAGCACTCAACAGTGAACACCACAGCCATCCGGCTCGCGTTTATGTGGTCTATCCTGATGCGGATGAGCAGCAAGACGCGCCCACAACGGCTTCATCATTAAAATCATTTGTGAGTGGGGCCTGCTGTGCCTTACTGGCTGGCGTTTTAGTCTTTGTCTGTGGCAGTTGGTATCGATACGAACAGCATCAGCACTTGATGGCCTCTCAAGCCCTGCTCGAACAACAGCGCAGAGAGAAACAAGCGATATCGTTGGAAAAATTACAGAGCTGGCATCGTGGTATGGCGCAGTTGGAAAATATGGCTGAACAACTCAATGGACTGGATAAAACTAAAGGAAAATATCTCACGGTGAGTGAGCTTAAAACGGGGATTTTTTCCGCGATGCAGGCCTTTAACCAGCAGATTCCGGTTGAAGAGCAACTTCGACGTTACGCTGAAGGTAACGGTGATCAGCTGAGTGAACAAACACAGACGGGATTACTGTTAAAACAGCTGATGTTTCGTTATCAACTCATACAACAGGATAACGCAGAGTCGCTTACCGATCGGGAAAAAGCCAATCTAAATCAAAGTCGTACCTGGTAGACTTCTGAAATCAGCGCTAAACCAGTAAAACTGATTGAATCCAATGGGTGGGCAGGTTACAACGTTGCAAAACTATGAATGGATGCTGGTGCAGTATCGACAACCCTCCTGACCCGGAGGGCTTTTTTATCGCTTTAACAACGGAAAACTATGCCTCACACTTACCGCCCATGGATGAAAAGGTATTGGCTGGTCTGGCTACTTCTCACGCTGGTGACTTTGTTCGCATTACTTGCCGAACAAATCCTGGATCAACAGCGCACGCGTGAAGCGGAATTCCATCAGCAGTTCAGTCGTATTGCGGCCTATTTAACGCAGAATGAAACTCTGTTGCCATTATTGACGGGTGATGAAAACCTCACTGAATTGCAGAAGAAATTTCCGCAAATCGTGCAGCTTGAGCACACACAGAACAGGCCGCTAACCGGCCCGCGGTTTGAAGATGCCAGCGAAGGACGGTACTGGCTGTATAACCCCTATCGACAATTCCGCATGCTGGTGGATTTGCATTTTGCCGTGCAAGCCCCAGAGGTCGGGCTGGCACTTGCATTTCATATTCATGCTCAGCCCGCAATATTAACTTCGGCCTATTCTGAAACGGCGCGCTGGCAATGGCAGCGTCCGTTTATCAACCTCTACCAACCTTTTCTAATTAAAGGCAGCGCGAATCCTGATTGGCGTGCGCTGCATGTCGCTCCGCCCCTGCTGGCTTTGACGTTGTGGCTCATCATCGGTTTTCTCGGTTGGGGATTATTGCGTCACTGGCGACAAAACGTCGAAATGCGTCTGCGGGCTGACTATTTCCAGCGCACGCGGCGTGAATCTTTGGGTGAATTCACGGCGGGTATCATCCATGAAATTAACCAGCCGCTCACCGCGATTAACACGTGGTTACACACCAGTCAGCTGCTGCTTAAGCAAGGCAAACACGATAGCCTGCCGCAGACACTCGGTGCCATCAGTTTACAAACTGAACGATTGGCCGGATTGCTGCAACGTTTTCGCGACATTGTCAGCGAACGCCCGGTGGCGATGACTGCGATCGGTGTTGAATCAACATGGCGGCGAGTCACGGTGCTATTACAACAAGAACTGGATGCGGGCGCTGTGGTGCTTCATCAGCAGTTTCAGCATGACCACGCGCGTGTTATCGGCGACGAACAATGGCTCGAACAGGTCTTTCACAATCTGCTACAAAATGCGATCCACATGCAGCAAGGGCAGGCGGATGCGTGGGTGGCTATCAATTCAGAACGCCTGGCGCACGAGATTAAAATCATCATCAGTGATAACGGACCAGGCTTTTCTGTCGAAGGATTAGCGCAGGCCTGTATGCCGTTTTACAGCTCGCGACCAGAAAGCATGGGGCTTGGCATGACGCTGGTTGAGAGCTTGATGTTACGCATGAATGGCCAGCTGCGGCTGGCAAACCGCGCCGAAGGCGGCGCGGAAATCACCCTAAATTTCCCACTGGCGGAGTAACGGAATGAGCGCAAAAGTTTGGTTAGTGGATGATGATTTGTCGGTGCGTGAATCATTGGGTTTTCTCTTGAGAACGCTGGAATATGACGTTGCCGACTTTGCTGATTTGGCCTCATTTGAGGCGGCTACGTCAGCGCAGGAACCGCTGCGCGGCTGTTTGTTGCTGGACGTCCGCATGCCGGGCATCAGTGGCCTTAGCTGGTTGGCAGAGAAGGGCGAAAGGCATCCGCTGCTGCCGGTGATCATCATGACCGGTCATGGCACGATTGAAGCCTGTCGCCGTGCGTTCCGTCAGGGGGCTTTCGAGTTCTACACCAAACCGTTAGAGATTGAACCGTTGCTGGAAAGCGTGCACCAGGCAATGCATGAAAGTGAACAGCGCGCGCAGCGCTGGCAGGCGCAACAGATTTTGCAGTCGCGTTTTGCATTGTTGTCGGTGCGTGAAAACGAAGTGATGCAACTGATGATTGCCGGGCAGACCAGCAAAGAGATAGCGCGTGATTTATCGCTGTCACCACGAACGGTTGAAGCCCATCGCGCCGCAGTTCTGACTAAACTGGAAATGGACAATCTTGCGCAACTGATTCACGCCTGGCAGCAACTTAACCAGGTATAACTACCTGGCAGAACGCGTGATCACCCGAATATTTATTAACCTGCTCTCATTTTACAGTGTCACCTAACATAACTCAGGAGTGACACATGACTATTCGCCTTTCTTTGATTGCTGCTGCGGCGGCATTTGTTTCTTTTGGCAGCCAGGCCGCCGTGACTGAATCCAATCTGTCATTGGCTGAGGCGCAAAAACTGGCCAGCGTAGCTATTCAGTCCTGCGCAGCAAAAAATTACAATGTCACCGTGACAGTAGTAGATCGCGCAGGTTTAGTGACTGCGGTACAGCGTATGGACAATGCCGGTCCGCACACCGTAGAAGCGAGCCGTATGAAGGCCTACACCGCGTTGAGTACCAGGAATCTGAGTGGCAAAGTGATGGAAACGGCACAGAACAATCCAGGCGCGCAGAATATGCGTGACGTACCAGGCTTTCTGCTGTTAGCCGGTGGCGTGCCGGTAAAAAGTGGTAATCAGGTGATTGGTGCGATTGGTGTCGGTGGTGCGCCGGGCGGTAATCTTGATGAGGCTTGCGCGCTGGATGCATTGAAAGCGATTGATTAAGTCATGATGGGCGCAATATATTGCGCCCATTAAGCACATGGTCTGTCGTGTCATTTCAATTAGCCTGTCCAACATAGCCTGTGCACGTCCTGCAGGCTACCCGCTACGGAATATCGGTTTCCCTGCCGCGCTATGACTCCACTGATGAACTGCCATAACGTACGCGTCTTGACGCCACAAAACACAGCAGCGGCACCGGTAAGGTAAACAACAGCAGCAACCACAGCAATACGTACACCGCATCAACGCCGTCATTTTGCAGATTATTATAAAGCTGTACCGGCATGCCCTGAGGGAAATAGGCGAAAATCATAACAATGCCGAACTCACCCATGGCGCGCACCCACGCCAAAGCGGTGGCAGAGGCCAAACCCGGCGCGGCCAGCGGAACCGACAAACGCCAAAACCGCTGCCACGGTGAGGCACCTAAGGTACGACCGGCATCCAGAATATCCTGCGGAACGCCCGCAAAGGCGGAACACGCGGTAGTGATGAAGTAGGGCAGTGCGCCGTACCATTGCGCCAGAATAAACGCGGCAGGATTGTTGACCAGCGTCCAGCCAAATTTCCCCAGTAATTCCCCCGGAACACTATAAGGTCCGTAAGCGCTCACCAGTAAAATTCCCATTGCCAGCGGAGGCGTCAGTAATGGAATCATCACCAACAGTTCCACAATGGCGCGCGCGCGGCCCTTTGCCTGCGACAACCACCACGCCACCGGCAATCCGCTGATAAAGATCAACAGCAGCGCAATCGCGCCCAATCCCAAAGAGGTGGAGATGGCACTGCCATCGCCCCAGGCAAGGTGCATGTGCTGCCATTGCGTAACGCCAATCAGGGTGACGAATGGCACTGCCAGCAACATCAGTGCTGGCAGTGACAACCAAAGCGCGGTGGCGTGACCGGTCTTCATTACTGATAAACAGCTCCGCCTTTCGGTGCGGCGTAACCATTCTGTTTAAACAGCGCCTGACCTGGCTGGCTCAGCATGAAATCGACAAAGGCTTTACCCGCTGCCGTACCGTGCGGGGCGTTTTTCAGCACTGCTGCGTAGTAAACCAGCGGCTGGGTATGCAGTACTTTATCTTTGCCCGCGCTGTCTTTGACGCTGAAGCTCACAGTGTCATACCACTGTTTTGCCATGTCTGGATTGCTCAGGTTGATCTCATCCGGCAGCGCCACGTAAGGCAGATGTGCGGAAATCACTTCACTCTCATAACCTGCCGCGGCATCGACCTGACCACTCTCCAGGCGAGCTAGCAGGCCGCCTTCGAGATGGGTCTGAGCAGGGTTTTGGTAGCCACCAAGAATTTTATCGGCGATGCCCGGCTGCTTGTAATACTTCTCAGCCAGCAGCAGGGTAAAGATAATGTTCTGGCCTTTTGGATCGTTAATCGGATCGGTGCGCCCGAACTTAATGCCCGGCGTGGCCAGCACTTTCAGCCAGCTGGCATCAGCGCCTTTGGCCTGTGCGAACTGCTGGGCAAATTTCCCTTTCGGGCTGTACGCCACCACAATGCTGGTGCTGGCAACCGGTACGGCACCATCAATCAATCCAGCATCTTTTAAGATCTGCATCGGGCCTGGCGTGATGGAGACGAACACGTCAGCAGTGATTTTTTTACTCGCCAGCAGACGTGCCATGCCGTATGCGCCCTGGCCTTGCCCTTCATATTTTCCGTCGTTCTGTTTGGCAAAGGCTGGACCTAAAGACTGGTCCATCACTTTCCCCATCGAACCAGCATAAGTTACGCGAATATCGGTACTGGCTTGTGCTTGCAGGCTGAGGCCCGCGGCGGCGGTTAACATCAATGCTGTGAGGTATCTGACTTGCATTCCCGTTCTCGCTATATAATTAGGTAGATAACGATTATCGGAAATTGTGCAATCAGTGCAAGCTGAAATCTGTTGCGAAATATGGGGATAGCCCGCCGGAGCGGGCTGACGACATCAGGCGAGAATACGCTGAGCCCAGGATTCAATATCATCACCGCTACCCATATCCAACTGCACCAGACCGTTGGTGATAAAGGTGGGTGAGACGTGAATACCGTTCTGGCGCGAATACTTGCAGTGCCACTTGATTTCATTTTGCAGCTCGGCGCGCAGGAACGGCGCATGGGCATCGATACCGCTATATTGTTGC
This sequence comes from Pantoea sp. EABMAA-21, assembly GCF_030053335.1. NCBI lineage: Bacteria > Pseudomonadati > Pseudomonadota > Gammaproteobacteria > Enterobacterales > Erwiniaceae > Pantoea > Pantoea sp. EABMAA-21. The sequence continues at coordinate 204,323 of NZ_JASGBX010000010.1, read as the reverse complement.
AAACGATCAAGAATTTGGTGCGGTGTGGCGTCCATGTTCGGCCCATGACTGTGATCGGTGAACTCAAACTCTTCACGATGATCGGCGACCGCCTGCAGCACGCGTTTTGCAGCAGCTTTGCCCTCAGGCAAAGTGGAAGCGGCGAGGATGTAACGAACGATCAGTCCGGAATACATATGCCACGGCTGGGATTGCAGCCGAATCTTTAGCGTTATCTTATCTTCCCCCACCAATGCCAGCAGCGCATCCAGCTTATTAAAAGCACGGACTGAGAACGGGCAGGTAGGTTCCAGAAACACTTCAAACACTTTGGGGCCGTGGCCCCAGATTAATGGATCGGCGTGTAAAGCAGTGGTTTGACTCATATTCATTCCCTGTTGCGAGGTTAAACGTCGCCCTACTTTGGCAAAGCGCGGCGACGACAGCCAGCTTAGGTTTATGCTTTTTTGTTACAAGGACATTTGCGGTCGTCAGCACGATGCAAAATAAAAATCATTTTATAGATCCGTTAACTACAAGAATGTCCGCTGTTCCGGCATTTGCTCAGAAAATAAGCGGCTATAGTTATGCCAGCTTTGTTCTCTTTTTGTGCGGTCAGCGCCGCACGGTTTATTCATTTGCCTGGAGCCAATAGATAAGCAACGAGGTTCAATGTGTTTGCCGAAATATCCTGGAAAATCATCCATCAGGTCATTAACCAGACCATCGCGGAGATGGTGGATGAGCAGCAAACGTTGGATGTGATAACCCTGCGTAGACGGTTGCGTGAAATGGCCGAAAACGAAACAGATGAAGAGATGGTGCTGTGTTACTGGCAGGCCAGCAAAGTGCTGACGCGCTTGCCGGCCACAGTAACAGCCAGCCAGTTGGTTGAAGCGGCACGCCACGCTTTTCGCAGCCCACTCAATCATGATCCGCTTTAACCTTGAATGCTTTTCTTACAAATCGCGGATAATTGATTGATTTATAGTCATAATCCTGGCGTACGCTCTGCTAGACTAGTGAGTCGAAAACGCTGAAACAGAGGACAGTAATGAAAATCAAAAGTTATGCCGCGATGAATGCAGGCGAAGCGCTGGTGCCTTTTGAGTATGAGGCCGGTCCGCTGGCAGCTGAAGAGGTACAGGTTGAGGTCGATTACTGTGGCGTTTGCCACTCTGACCTGTCGATGATTGATAACGAGTGGGGCATCTCCTCGTTTCCAGTGATCGCGGGCCATGAAGTGATTGGTCGCATCAGCGCGTTGGGTGATGCCGCGCAAAACAAAGGACTGAAAGTCGGTCAGCGTGTGGGCATTGGCTGGACAGCGAAAAGCTGCCAGCACTGTAATGCCTGTATCAACGGCGAGCAGGTCAACTGCGAAAACGGTTCAGTGCCAACCATCATGAACAAAGGTGGTTTCGCCAGCCATCTGCGTGCTGACTGGCAATGGGTGATCCCGCTGCCAGAGTCAATGGATATCACCACTGCCGGCCCACTGCTGTGCGGCGGTATCACCGTGTTCAAACCGCTGCTGATGCACAACATCAATGCCACCAGTCGTGTGGGCGTGATCGGCATCGGTGGCCTTGGCCACATGGCGATCAAACTGTTGCGTGCGATGGGTGCGGAAGTGACTGCGTTCAGCTCCAACGCCAGTAAAACGGAATCTATCCTGGCGATGGGTGCGGATCGCGTGGTGAACAGCCGTGATCCACAAGCATTGAACGCGCTGGCAGGCCAGTTTGATCTGATCATCAGCACCGTTGCGGTTGATTTGGACTGGCAACCGTACTTCCAGGCGCTGGCACCGCACGGTAAATTCCACACCGTGGGTGCCGTGATGAAGCCCTTTGAAGTTCCGGCTTTCAGCCTGATCATGGGTGACCGTGCCGTGACAGGATCATCCACCGGTTCTCCGGGCCAGTTGCGTTCGTTAATGAAACTGGCATCGCGTGCTGACGTTGCGCCAACGGTAGAAGCGTTCCCGATGTCGAAAATCAACGACGCGCTGGATCATGTCCGCGCCGGTAAAGCGAATTACCGCGTAGTGCTGAAAGCGGATTTCTAACATGGTGATAAAGTCGGCAGCCGTGCCCTTGCAACTTCAATGTCAGATGAGGGTCCGACTATTGCGTTGCAGTGCAGCCATGCCGACCTGAAGTCTTACGGTGCGCAGCGTGCGCACCGATTCTTCGCCCCTCCATTCTTAAGCTGCATCGTCCTTCCAAACAGCATTCCCCTTACTAATAACCTGATTATTCAGCATTATATTGCTCATCACTTTGCTACTCTGATGCTCTATCGAGCAAAACTCCGAGGACAGCGATGAAGATTTCCAGCTATGCCGCTCTGCAAGCGGGTGAGGCGTTAGTGCCTTATGAATATGATGCCGGCCCGCTGGCAGCGGAAGACGTACAGGTTGAAGTCGATTACTGCGGCGTGTGCCATTCCGACTTGTCGATGATCGACAATGAGTGGGGCGGTTCACGTTATCCGTTGATTGCCGGACATGAAGTGATTGGTCGCGTGGCGGCGCTGGGAGAGGCGGCGCAAAACAAAGGGCTCAGCATCGGGCAACGCGTCGGTATCGGCTGGACGGCAAAAAGCTGCCATCACTGTGATGCCTGCATCGCAGGCGATCAGGTCAATTGCGAAAATGGCAAAGTCTCGACCATTAATAACCGTGGTGGTTTCGCCAGCCATCTTCGTGCCAATTGGCAATGGGTGATCCCGTTGCCCGAGTCGTTGGATTTGGCGTCTGCGGGTCCACTGCTGTGCGGTGGTATCACGGTATTTAAGCCGTTACTCATGCATAACATCAACGCCACCAGCCGCGTAGGGGTGATTGGTATCGGTGGGTTAGGACACATGGCGATTAAGCTGCTGCGTGCGATGGGCGCGGAAGTCACCGCCTTCAGCTCCAATGCCAGTAAAACCGACTCCATTCTGGCGATGGGCGCCAATCGGGTGGTAAACAGCCGCGATGCGGAAGCCCTGAATGCATTAACTGGTCAGTTTGATCTGATCATCAGCACCGTTGCCGTGGATTTAGACTGGAAGCCCTACTACCAGGCACTGGCGCCACAAGGCAAGTTCCACACGGTGGGCGCGGTGATGAAGCCGTTTGAGGTTCCGGCGTTCAGTTTGATTGTCGGCGATCGTGCGCTAACAGGATCTTCAACCGGTTCTCCCGCTCAGTTGCGTACCTTGCTCAAGTTAGCCGCCCGCGTGGATATCGCTCCACAGGTGGAGGAATTTCCGATGTCGCAGGTCAATGCCGCGTTAGAACATGTGAGAGCGGGAAAAGCCCATTATCGCGTGGTACTCAAAGCGGATTTTTAAGTCTCGTTGATGAGATGAGGTGCGCATCCTTGCGCACCAACCCTTATTTACCTTGTGGATCGCTTTCGCCCAGGAAGAAATACCACAACGGAATCGACATCAGTGCGGTGAACACTGCGCTGTATAAGGCAATCATCAACCCCTGCGTGATGTACATCGTCAATGACCAGTGGCTAAACGGGATACCGTATTGATCGATCACTCCGCCAATAATCGCATTGCTCATCACCGAAACGACAATCACCGCCAGAATGCACACGCCGCGCAGGAAGTTACGCATCTCCTTGCGCTTCACCGTAAAGCGAGCGCGAATAATGCCAAGCGGTGACTGCTGCGACGCCAGAATCTCTGCTTCGGTCATCGGAACACGTTGCTGTTTACGCCAGCGCAGAATATCGATCAGTAAAAACGCCAGCAGGCTTACGCCCATCACCGGCAGCGCATAACCCAGCGCCAACGCCACTATCAAGCAGGTGCCTTTACTGTAGTGCGGTATGGCGAGCCAGGTTTCGGTTAATGTTTTCGCCGGGCTGGCTTCCGCTTGCTGCGGACGGCGAGCCCACCACATGCGATAACCCAGCACGATCATCGTGCATAAACCAAGTCCAAAGAACGCCAACAGCAGTTGGTTAGGCAAGCCAAACAGCACGCCCATATGCGCATCCACGCCCCAGCGCGTCAGTTTTGCCACCAGTGGGAACTGGGCGAAATAGACGTGATCAACAATCGTGAAGTCCTGCGGATTTACGGAAACCGCATCAACCCGTGTCGGCCAGCTTCGATCGATTTCGGTCACTGCCCATGCTTTGTCCGCGCTTTTCGGCTGACGTAACTCTAGCTTACTGGCGCTCAATCCATCCTGGCGGGCGGCGTTGAGTACGCGATCCCAGTCACTGTCCGGCAGATTGTCAGGCATTGGCTTCGCGGGCTGTGCAACCGGTTTTGTCATTGATGACATCGACATTTTGGACATGTCCATATCCGACATATCCATATCAGGCATCCCTGGCATGCTGTGATGGTCAGCATGAGGATCGGCGGGCGCCGTATCGCCATTGAGTGAGGTGTTGACCTGCGGTGTCAGCCAGTTCAACTCCGTACGCCAGCGGTCAATATTATTACCCGCCCACTGCGACCAGGTTAAACCGGTGGCGGAGAAGAATACCAATCCCAGCACCAGCGTTAGACCCAGCGTGATATGCCAGTGGCGGCTAAAGGCGAATCCCTTGCGCGCGGCTTTCAGCTTACGTTTCGGGCGCGTGCCCAGCCACAGCACCACGCCGCCCAGTGCGGCAACCCACAACCAGGACGCCGCGAGCTCGCTGTAGTTGCGGCCAAAATCACCCAACAGCAGACTGCTGTGCAGCAGATCAAGCGTGGTACGCAACGGCAGTACACCGCTGGTGCCGTACACCGTCATATCGCCTTTAACTTTCAGGCTATAAGGATCGATAAACACCGCGCGAGACTGCGAAGCACCCAGTGAGGCATCGCTGAACTGTACGCGAGTGGTATCCGTTGCGCCTGGCGCAGGCCGCACAGCGTAAATGTGCTGTTTCTCACCTGCGTAGGCGCGTGCCGCGCTGATTTGCGCAGACAGTGGCTGCGCAGGGCCATTGGGTTGTGCCGTTAACGCATCGGAGTAGATGACGTTTTCCAGTTGTGGCGTCAGCACATAGAGCGTGCCGCTGAGTGCCGCGACAAAAATAAAGGGCGCGACAAACAGGCCAATATAAAAATGTAAGCGACGAAGTAGATTAAGCACCGCACCACGCGGTGCTGCAGAGTAAGCAGCAGACAAAGCCGTCTTCCTTCCGGTTAGAGAATGCCGTGACGCAAAAAGGTGCGTCGTTAATGATGTTATCAGCAGGAGAGAACAGCAGGCGGCGCACGCGGACGGTGTGTTGGGCTAAAGCGTCGGATCACCGGAGCCTGCAGAGGCGGCAGCGGTGGGGCGCGAGAAATCACCATCATCAGCCAGATGAACGGGATGAACACCCACATCATCAACGGCACATGCACCAGCAAGTCACAGTAGCCGCAGGCGAATTCACCGTCTTCCATCATGTGATGGTCCATGCCCGGCATCGCCATATCCATCATCATTTCGTGATGATGCATCGACATTTCAGACGTCATGCCGTGGGACGGCATATCCATCATGCGGCTTTGCCGTTCCATCAACGACTTCGATACGATCGGCGCGACAAACAGCAGCAGCACCGCCAGGATGGCGATACAGGCAGTCAGGCGCTGGCGAAGTTGATGTGAAAAGGTCATGGCGGCGACGAAATGATTCAACAAATGAGGCCGAAGTGTAACGCCATTGCCGCAGAAGGGTTACAGAAACTCAGGCTAATTTAGAAAAAATTCGCACCTTTTGAAAAAAGTCACTTTACGCGCTGTATTTGTTAACCTAAATGCAACCTGATGAGAACAGTGCGGAAACATGTAAACGGAGAAGCGATGAAAATAGTGATGCTGGATGGTGATACGCTGCCTACACCGCCGACACGCCCGGAGTGGTGTACGGAATGGGATTTTCGTGGAACAACGGCACAGCACGACATTATTTCTGCCTTAAAGGGCGCGCAGATTGCCATCACCAACAAAGTGCCGCTGCGCGCGGAAACACTGAAACAGTTGCCGGATCTGCGCTACATCTGTGTCGCGGCAACGGGTTACGACTGCATCGATTTGGATGCATGTCGTGAACGCGGCATTGTGGTCAGTAATGTGCCCGGCTACTCCACGCGAAGCGTCTCCGAAGGCGTGATTGCCGCCTTATTTGCCCTGCGTCGCCATCTGGTGGATTACGCCAACAGCACGCGCGCGGCCTGGCCTGCATCGTCGCATTTTTGTGTGCATCGCCAGCCGATTCAGGATATTTTCGGTGCGACCTTAGGGATTGTCGGCAAAGGCGACATCGGCAGCGCGGTGGGTGCGATGGCAGAAGCGCTCGGCATGACGGTACTCTACGCGGACCGCAAAGGCAGTTCAGCGCCGCGCGCTGGTTATGTTCCGTTTGAAGAGGTGCTGGCGCGTAGTGATGTGTTGAGCTTGCATTGCCCGCTGACGCCGCAAACTCAGCAGTTAATCGATTTGCAGGCGCTGGCGCAGATGAAGCCGTCAGCCTGGCTAATCAACACTGCACGCGGTGGACTGATCAATGAAACGGAACTGGCCCACGCGCTGCGTCAGGGTGCAATTGCCGGTGCAGCGCTGGATGTGCTCAGCAGTGAACCACCAGCAGCCGATCATCCGCTGTTGCAATCGGAAATTCCTAACCTGCTGCTGACACCACACATCGCCTGGGCCAGCCAGCAGGGAGTGAACAATCTGTTGCGCGGTATTGAAGCTAATCTCGAGGGATTTGCTCAGGGCAATCCAACGCATGTGGTGAGCTAAGCGCTTAAAAAATCGAGCGGCCCAGTCGCTCGGTGAGTTTCTCCAGCAGCGCGGTGCCCGCCAGAGAGTTACCGGAGTGATCCAGCGCCGGCGACCATACCGCGATACACATCTCACCGGGGATGACCGCGACAATGCCGCCACCTACGCCCGACTTCGCGGGCATTCCCACACGCCAGGCGAACTCGCCAGCACCGTCATACATGCCGCTGGTCATCATCAGCGCATTGACCTGGCGTGCCTGACGCGGTGAGATCACGGCCCACTCATCGTGCTGACTGCGTCCCTGGTTAGCGAGATAGAGAAAGGTGCGCGCCAGCTCTTCACAGCTCATGGAGAGTGAGCAGTAGTGGAAATAGGTTTCCATCACTTTGCTGACATCATTGTGGAAATTGCCAAACGACTTCATCAGCCAGGCAATGGCGGCATTGCGAGCCGAATGCTCGTATTCAGAGCGCGCAACCACACGGTCATAATTGATGTCGCTTTGCTGGGCCAGACGGCGCACAATCTCCAGCATACGCTGGCGCGGGGCAGTTAAACGACTCTCCAGCAAGTCACACATCACCAGCGCACCGGCGTTAATGAAGGGATTGCGGGGTTTGCCCTGTTCCAGCTCCAACTGCACCAGCGAGTTAAACGCCTGACCGGAGGGTTCCTTACCCACACGCTGCCAGATCTCGGCATCGTCATACAGCGTCAACGCGACCGTGAGTGACAGCACTTTGGAGATCGACTGAATAGAAAAACGCGTGGAAGCATCGCCAGCCTGAAAGCGCTGGCCATCGGGTGTGACAATGGCGATGCCGAGCTGATCGGCATCGACACCGGCCAATGCGGGAATGTAGTCCGCCACCTTGCCCTGTCGCGTTAAAGGACGGACTTCAGCGACAATTTCTTCCAGCAATCCATTCGTGAGTTCTGACACCAGATGGCTCCAATTTTCTTGTTTTTCCGTTTCAAATACGTTTGCGGCTTGTTTTATAGCGCATATCTGCAGTCATGAAGCCGCTATCAGCTGCGCAATCAATAGAATGGCAATCGAAGTGCGGTAGTAGAGACAGCATGATCTTTAAGGCCAGGATCATGGTGATTTGCCCCTAACTCGTCAACGGGCGACGTAAAATTCTGTGAGCCTTCCGGGTGAAGCCTGCGTTACAGTGCATAAATCCAGCAAAAACATCGGGCTCACATTATGTTGACCAATCTGTTGCGTGATTTTCCGTCAGCGGTGCAAAGCGGCAGCGCTGAAACCTTCGAAGCGCTGTTGTCACAACCCAATCTCCTGATTGAACGTATCGTTTCAACCGGACAGGCCAGTCCGCCAGATTTCTGGTACTGCCAGACACAAGGTGAATGGGTGATGATTTTACAGGGTTCGGCTGGATTGCAGTTGGAAGGCGAAAGCGAAGCGCGCACACTGTTACCCGGCGATTTCATCGATATTCCGGCAGGCTGCCGCCATCGCGTTTGCTGGACCGATAGCCAGGGCCCTACGGTATGGCTGGCGGTGCATTACGGAGAGCTGCCCAGCCAACCGTAAAATTCTGTTGCCAATGATTGCGTTACGCGATCGCCTGAGTTAGCTATGCTGACGGTTTTTCGTCGCGGGAGATGCGGCGCTGATGTAATTGAGGATCTGCATGTCTGTTTCGCAAAATGCCACTCAGCCTGAGAATACGATGCGCGCCGGGCGCTTTATGCTGCTGCAAAAGCTGTTGCGCCGCGATAAAACACCCGTGGCTTTATTGCTGCTCGCCGCACTGGTCGGTGTGCTTACCGGTTTGGTCGGTGTGGCCTTTGACCGCGCGGTGAATTTCATCCTGCATTCGCGCCTGAACTGGCTGGAAAACGCTGCCACTCATCCCCTTTTTAAGGTCCTGTGTGCTTTTCTGGTTTCCGCTGCTTTGGGGGCCATTGGTTATTATCTGGTGCGGCGATTCGCGCCGGAAGCGGGTGGTTCAGGCATTCCCGAAATCGAAGGGGCGCTGGAAGAGCTGCGTCCGGTGCGCTGGTGGCGCGTGCTGCCGGTGAAGTTTCTTGGCGGTATGGGAGCGCTGGGCTCAGGCATGGTGTTGGGGCGCGAAGGCCCAACCGTGCAGATCGGCGGCAATATTGGCGGTATGTGTCTGGATCTGTTCCGCGTTAAGTCGTCTGAATCCCGGCATACCTTGATCGCCACCGGGGCGGCGGCAGGATTGTCGGCGGCTTTCAATGCGCCGCTGGCCGGCATTCTGTTTATTATTGAGGAGATGCGTCCGCAGTTTCGCTACAGCCTGATTTCAATCAAAGCAGTGTTTGTCGGCGTGATCGTTTCCAGCATCGTATTTCGTTTATGCAATGGTAATGAAGCCATTATCAACATCGGCCAGTTGCGCGATGCGCCTACCAACACGCTTTGGCTCTATTTGTTGCTTGGCATCCTGTTTGGCGGCTGCGGTGTGGCGTTTAACCGCCTGATATTTCTCGCGCAGGATCAGTTTCAACGATTACATCAAGGCCGTATTGCCGCCTGGGTAATGTGGGGCAGCCTGCTGGCGGGATTGTGTGGTGTGCTTGGCCTGTTTCTGCCTGCTGCCGTGAGTGGGGGGATCACGCTGATTCCCGATTTCTCAGCGGGAAGTTACAGCGCGCTGGCCTTATTCGGTCTGTTCGTCCTGCGGACATTGGTGACAATTTGCTGCTTTTCTTCAGGCGCGCCGGGCGGGATCTTTGCGCCGATGCTGACGTTGGGCACCTTGCTGGGTACCTGTTTCGGTCAACTGTGCATTCACTGGTTCCCCGGTTATCAACTGGAGGCCGCGACCTTTGCCGTGGCTGGCATGGGCGCACTGTTTGCCGCTTCGGTGCGCGCGCCCTTAACCGGCATTGTGCTGGTGCTGGAAATGACCAACAACTATCAGCTGATTCTGCCGATGATCATCACGTGCCTGGGCGCAACCCTTGCTGCACAGTTCTTTGGCGGCAAACCGCTGTACTCTTCGATTCTGGCGCGCACGCTGGCTAAGGCTCAGCTCAGCGGTCACGCCAGCGCAAAGATCCACTAAGGACGTTTACCCACGCTGTGCGTCAGCGTGGTCCAGCGGCGCGCCTGTTCGCTAAGACTGAAGCCGAGGCCGTGACGATCGGATATCAACATACGGCCGTCACGCAGTTCTAACTGCTCATTGAACAGCGGGTTGAGCCACTCAAAATGCTCCAGCCAGGGTTCAATCGGATAGGCTGCTGCGAGATGAATGTGAATCTCCATCGCGAAGTGGGGTGCCAGTTTACGTCCGTGGCGCGCCGCCAGACCCATGATCTGCAGGAATGGCGTAATACCGCCCACGCGCGGCGCATCCGGCTGCACAAAGTCGCTGGCGTTGCCAAGGATGAGTTGCTCATGTTCACGGAAGCTGGTGAGCATCTCACCGGTGGCAATCGGCGTATCTAACGCGGCAGTCAATGCTGCGTGGCCTTCCACGTCATAGGCATCGAGCGGTTCTTCGATCCACACCAGATTGAATTGCTCCATCTTACGTCCCATGCGAATCGCTGTTTCACGATCCCACTGCTGGTTCGCGTCCACCATTAACGGGAAATCATCGCCCAGTGTCTGACGCACCGCAGTGAGGCGCCGCAAGTCTTCAGCGGTGTTGGGTTGGCCGACTTTGAGTTTGATGCCGCCAATGCCATTTTCACGCGAGATCGCCACATTTTTGATCACCTGATCAAGCGGCGTATGCAGGAAACCGCCCGAAGTGTTGTAGCACTGCACGGAATCACGATGCGCGCCGAGCAGCTTTGCCAGGGGTAATTGGGCACGCCGTGCTTTCATATCCCAAAGTGCAATATCAAACGGTGAAATCGCCTGCACCGCCATGCCGCTGCGGCCCACGGACGCGCCTGCCCACAGCAGTTTGGTGTAAATCTTGTCGATGTCGTTGGGATCTTCACCAATCAGCGCATCGGCAATTTCACAAGCATGGGCGTAAATGCCCTGGCCGCCCGCGCGTTTGGAATAGCTGAAGCCGATGCCCTGGAAACCGTCACGCGTTTCGATCTCCGCCACGATGATCGCCACTTCTGTCAGCGGCTTCTGGCGTCCAGTCAGCACTTTGGCATCGCTCACCGGTGTGGCCAGCGGCAAAAACGCCAGTGACAGATTGACCCAAACGATGCGGTCACCGCTCTCGGAGGCATTACCGGCTCCTGTTGTTTTGGCATAGCTTACGGCACTGGAATTCACACTCGACATGATGTTCTCCTGTAAATGATTGCGCTAACATTTTGAATCGGAGAAGACTATGCGCCAATAACGTTGAGCTTTAATGCAAAGCCGATCACAGAATGGACAATTCGGGGATTTAAATGATAGCCCTAACATTCTCAGCGTTTTGCGCTGGCTTTGATAGGGCGGCCTGCTATGCTAGCGCTATCTGCTTCTACCCTGAGCCGCCATGAAACTACGCAACCCCGAGCGCAATGCTGCCCCTACGCTGGAAGATGTCGCCCGCGTCGCGGGAATATCGCCGATGACGGTGAGTCGTGCGCTCAATTCCCCGCATCTGGTTCGACCGGCGACTGTCGCCAAAGTCAAAGCGGCAATCAGCGCCACCGGCTACATTCCCAACGCGCAAGCGGGCAGTCTGGCGAGCAATCGTAGTCGCCTGATTGCCGTTGTGGTGCCGCAAATCAATAACAACATGTTCGTGGACACCATTCAGAGCCTGAATGACAGCCTGAGTGCGCAGGGCTATCACATGTTGCTGTGCGTCACCGGTTATGAAGCGGAAACCGAAGCGGAAACCGTAGCCACGCTGTTGTCTCGCCGGCCGGATGGCATCGTGCTCACCGGTATTCATCACAGCGCGCAGCTGAAAAAAGTGTTGTTACAAGCCAATGTTCCGGTGGTCGAAATCTGGGATATGACGCCCACCCCCATCGATATGCTGGTAGGTTTTTCCCATGAAAAAATCGGCGCGCGCGTTGCGACCTACCTTGCCGAGCGCGGTTATCAAAAGCCGGGTCTGATATGGACGGATGATCGCCGCGCATTGCAGCGTAAACAGGGTTTGCTGGATGCGTTAACGGCATTGGGCATTAATCCGCTGGTCGACACTCCAGTACAACTCCCGGCGCTAATGGCACGCGGTCGCGAAGCCAGTTCGCAATTGCTGGAGCAACATCCGGATGTCGATGTGTTAGTTTGCAGTTCAGACACGCTGGCGCAGGGCGCATTGATGGCGGCGCAGGCGCGTGGTTTAAACATTCCGCAGCAGCTGGCGGTGATTGGTTTTGGCGACCTGGATTTCGCAGCGGCAAATTATCCGGCGATTTCGACGGTCCGCATTGACCGACACCGCATGGGCGAGCTTGCTGCAGAGCAATTGTTAAAGCGCCTGCAACATCAGACGGTGGATAATCCGATAATTGATATGGGATTTACCATGGTGTCGCGTGATTCAGGTTGACCCAAACTGAACTGCGATCTTCATCACATGCGAAAAATATCTTCCATGTTATAAAAATTGGAAAATAAATTTTATTTTGAGAGGATCCTATCAATGTCAGCACTGCCTTCATTAGAAACCCTGCTACAGCAGGAAGCTGAGCACCGTTTACCGCAGTTTGATTTCGATTTGGCCTGGCAAATTGGTCAGGGCATTCAACAGCGTGGCCGCGAAATGAATGCGCCAATTGCTATCGAAGTTTATGCTTTTGGGCAGGTGCTGTTTCTGGCGGCGTTACCCGGTTCCGCGCCCGAAAATCTGGAGTGGATGCGTCGTAAACGCAACACGGTGCTGTTGACCGGCCACTCTTCGATGTATGTAGGGTTCGCTAATGAGCAGAAGGGCGAACGTATGGCGCAGCAGCGTAACATTCGCCAGGAAGATTACACCGATCACGGTGGCTCCTTCCCGCTGCTCAGCCCGCAGGGCGCGATCATTGGTGCAGTTAGCATCAGTGGCTTACCTTCTGAAGACGATCATGCTTTAGCGCTGTGGGGAATCAACCAACTGCTGCGCTAATTCCGACGCAATGAGACGTCATCGAGCACAAAACTGGAAAGCCGGTTTAGCGAAAATGTTAATGGTTGTTGGATGAGGGGAGTGATACAGAGCGGCCTGTTTTTTAAATTCCGGTGAATGCTTACGGCAGCTCATTGTTGAACCCCCTACTCGTTGGCATGGTGTCCAATTTTCGGAATTCACTTCAGAGCTTGCGCCGCTATTCTTTGCACAGAAAGGAATAGCGGCGCGTTGATGAAAAACGAGAAGCCGTTATTTCGCTGCCGGTACTTTCAGCTTATCTCCCGCATCCGTGGCTTTGCGCAGCGTGGCAACATCGCTGGCTTTCACCTCGGCAGCCTCGTTGCCCCATGAATTGCGCACGTAGTTAAGCACATCTGCCATCTCTTGATCGTTCAATTTCCATGAGAAGGCAGGCATGCCGGCAGACGTTGGGCGTCCTTCGGTGTGCGGTGCGCGCGCGCCATCTAACAGCGCATGGATCATGTTGGTGGGATCATTCTGCATCGCGGTGTTACCCGCGAAAGCCGGCACCATGCCGGTGATACCTTCTCCCGACAAGCCATGACAGGCTGAACAGTCCACCTCATAGCGCAGTGCCGCCTGATCGTGTTTCGTCTTATCCATGACAAATGCAGTTGGCTTAGCCGTTGCAGAAGCGGGCAGGCTGCGCAAATAGGTGGCAATGGCTTTCAGGTCCTGGTCATTGAAATATTGTGTTGAGTGCTCAACCGCTTCTGCCATCGGACCGGCCGCAACACTCTCCCCGTTGGAGCCGGTTTTCAGGTAATCCGCGATCTGCTCATCGCTCCATTTTCCGATGCCAGCATGAGGATTCGGCGAGATATCAGGTGCATACCAAGTCCCTAAGTTGCCACCTTGCAGATACTGGCTGCTGATCTCTCCTCCTAACGCATTACGTGCGGTGTGACACACACTACAGTGCGCGGGGCCATCAACGATGTACTTACCGCGGTTCCAGGCATCATTCTGCGCACTCTGGGGCTTGAACGCTCTGTTATCAAAGAACAACAGGTTCCACCCTGCCATTGCCAGGCGAATGTTATACGGGAAGTTCATGCCAGCATTTTCATTGATGGCATTTTTCACCGGCTTCTGCGCGGAAAAATAGGCCCAGAGATCGTGCATGTCGGCATCGCTCATCTGCGTATAAGCGGTGTAAGGCATCGCAGGATAAAGGAAGCCGTGTTCGCCGCGTCCCTGACGGACCGCATTAAAGAAATCGTGCTCCGTCATGTTGCCGATGCCGGTTTCACGATCGGGTGAAATGTTGGAGGTTTGCAGTGCACCAAAGGGGGTGTCGATCTTGTAGCCGCCGGAAAAGTCCGCGTTGTGGCACGCCGCGCAATCCGCCAGGCGCATCACATATTCGCCACGTTTAATGGCATCTGCGTCACTGCTGTGGAAATCGGCTAACCTGACCTTATCATCAGCCACATTTGAACGTGAGCTGTCCATCACAACCCACATTCTGCCGGTCACGCCAATGGCGGCGACCACGGCCAACGCCGCGAGGGTATAGGTAATTTTCTTTGCCTTCGCCATGATTATGCCCCCACCAGCGGTGCCGGATTATTGATGTACTTCTGGTGGATAGCTTGCGCCGCACGCACCGCCAACGCCCCCACGGTGACTGTTGGGTTGTAGCCGCCATTGTTGGGGAAGGCCGAGGCACCGACCACAAACAAATTATGCGCATCCCAACTTTGCAAGTATGGGTTGAGCGCGGAAGTACTTGGATCGGCACCCATGACTGCGCCGCCAATGGTGTGCGAGCTGTGCTGCATGTAAGGGTTCCAGCTTTTCTCGGCTTGGTTATCGACCACAATGTGCTATTAATTCAAAGAAGGCCTGGCTATTCACCTGTGCCCCCAAATCGATTTTTCCGTCTTCCATTTTTGTGAGGAAATCATCAACCTGCTCAGCATTTAACGCATGGAAGGAGGATTGATATTTTTTTTGTGCCCAGTTTTCCAGCGCTTTTAAACCCGTTAAATAACGTTCCTTTGGTGCGGAAAGAAATTGAGGGCTGCCCATAATTTTTTCTTCGTTTTCAGGATGCAGTGGAGCTTGCAAATAAAGCGCGGCTCCTGAACCGTAATCCCCCGCTAACTGATTATCGAGGAACTCATTACAGCCCGCTTCAGTAGCTGAAGGCCCTGGCTTATCGGCCGGGATTAAACGATCAAAAATGGCTTGTAGATTCTGGCGATCCAGTGGGTTGGTGAGCACCTGGTAACCGTCTTGCCACGCTGGCTGTGGCAAATGGTCGGCACTGAGCTGGGTTTCCAGCGGCACATTGTGCAGCTCTTTGGCGCGCAGTTGCGGTGCCACGGCAAGTGAGGCGACAATACCGCTCAGCGAAAAGAGCGCTTCTCTTCGGTTCATACTTCTTTCCCTTGATCATTCCATCGTCTGATGGACACGGCAGATTAATATTGACAGAGCACGACGTTCCGGACATTCAGACATAGACCGGCCACACGTTAATTAGCGCGCAGCCGTCCACGACGAATCCATGTTCGTTATTATGATTTCTCAGAAAGTATTGAAAGACGTTATGCGCGTGTTGTTAATCAACACGCGATTCCGTAGGCTGGATTTTTCCCGCCATTGCCAAATGTCTTCACGGAAAACCCGTTATTCGGGCCTCCTTTATTTTTAATAAATATATTTTTTCATGTCGTCGATGCTGTGACGGGCAATATCCCAGAGATCATCTTCCCAGTTGCGCGGGCTCAATAATTCCGGTGACCATACGCCGTTGTATCCCGTGGCTTTCACTGCCGCCACCCAGGCTGGAATATCAACATCTCCCTCACCGAGCGCGTAATTGCGCTGGACCCATTCATCCCAGTCTTCGCCCGGATAGGCGGCGCGACCATCACAGAAATGCACACCGTAGATCAAATCCTTGTCCATGCGCGCCACTTCATCCGGTGTGGTGCCACCGCCGGCGTGCAGGTGCCAGAAATCGACCACCACGCCAAGGTTATCTTTGCCACTCTGTTTAATCAGATCCAGCGCGTGTCGCAGTGAATTGAAGGCAGTGAAGGCCACCACCTCTATCTGGAATTTAATGCCATGTGGCTTGCCGATATCGGCGATGGCGCAGAGGTTTTCCAGCAAGATGGCGTCACGTGCGGCGTCTGGCAGATGATCTAATTCGGTCAGCGCCATAATTTGTACCACCGGGCAGCGCAGTTCCACGGCCGCCTGCACCACTTTCTCCGCTTCACGCAGCAGGGCGGCACGTTCTTCTGGCTGGAAACGACCC
The DNA here is from genome assembly GCF_030053335.1 of Pantoea sp. EABMAA-21. Taxonomy (NCBI): domain Bacteria; kingdom Pseudomonadati; phylum Pseudomonadota; class Gammaproteobacteria; order Enterobacterales; family Erwiniaceae; genus Pantoea; species Pantoea sp. EABMAA-21. The sequence continues at coordinate 188,282 of NZ_JASGBX010000010.1, read as the reverse complement.
ATCCGCTTCAAAGCATTAATGCAGGTGATCTCAATCTGATACTTCGCCAGCAGATTACGATATTTTGCGTAACTGCCGCCGTTATCCAGATAGCGATACAGATGTTCAGGCAGAATCTCCAGTCCGCTGTAGCCTGTTTCGTGGGTGATGCGTAACTGAGTGACGGCATTGCTGTACCAGACAGAAACACCATGCAGTGGCAACTTCATCTCTCCTCCTTGTTACCTCAGGGTTTCAGGTGAGAGCGTCGTAAGCGCAATTCTCCCTGAGACCAAACACCACCTGGAGTGGCCTTTCCGTCAATCAAGCGGTTGAGGGCTTCATTGACAATTAAATCCAATCGCTGGCTAAACGTGGTCAGTTGCCAGCTGGACAAACTGGCTTCATCGATATCATCAAAACCCACCACCGCCATAAAACGGTTGCCTGCATGCTCTTTAAGCGCCTTCAATGCGCCGAGTGCCAAAATGTCATTCTCGCAAAACAGGGCGTCAACCCGCTGCTGAGGGGCGTGCGCGTTGAGATAATCACTCAGCACTTCATAACTCCGCTCACGAGAGTACTCGCCTGCAGTGAGCAGTAACTCCAGCGTCAATCCAGCCTCCTGGAGTGCCAGCTTTAGGCCATCCAGGCGCTGGGTATGATTGCTGCTGGTTTCCGGTCCCATCATATAGCCGATACGGGTGTAGCCCTGTGCCAGCAACAGTTCGCCCAGCTGTTTACCCGCGCGTAAACCGTCAACGTTCACCACATCGATATCGGGCTCGTCATTGTTTCGGCACACCTGCACCAGCGGAATCTGATGCATCTCGCGCGCCACGCTAATCAGTTCGTCGGTTAACACGGTGCCGAGAAACAGCAGGCCATCCACTTGCAACTGATCGGCGAGCGTCAGCACGGCGCTGTAATTTTTTCCGCTACCAATATTCAGTAACAACGCCATATAGCCGCGCTGTTGCAATTGACGTGTGACCATGTCGAGCATCAGCATCGAGTGAGGATTCTTCATCTCATCGATCACCACGCCGATAATGTGCGTTTTCTTCTGCGACAGGCTGCGCGCCAGCAGGTTAGGGCGATAGCCCAATTCTGCGGCGATTTTCAATATCTGTTCACGCGCCTTGTCAGAGATGGATGCACCGGGCGTGAAAGCGCGGGATACGGTCCATTTTGAGACGCCGGCAAGTCGTGCGACATCACTTGCTGTGGCTTTGTGGGGCTTCTTTGTTGGTTTATTCATAGCACCTGCGTAGGGATAAAAGGCGGAGTCCCCTGCATTGAACGTGAAAGCCAACTGAAAATAAACACCTAAGCGCAGGCAAATGAGGCAAATGACATTGAATAACCCTGTTTTTATGATGTTACGACCATGTTTGATCTTTGCACCCGATTGCAATGAGTTTTGCATTCGGGTGCAAATTTAACGGTTTTTGTGATCTTCTTCGCTGAATTGCATGTTGCCAGATTGACTAAAAAGTCGGCATCGCTGACATTCAGCGCTTGTAAGCACAAGAATCAACCTTTTTATGCCCGATTCTGATGCGATTTGCACTCGGTAGCATCTCGTGAAGTACGGCAGTACGTGCAGTGCAATGGATTCCAGTGCGTGAATAAATAACAAGAATCGGCAATAACAGATAAGAACATCTACCCTCAACCTAATTTGCACCCGGGTGCAAAAACAGGAGTGACTATGTTAAATGGTGAAAAACACATTCCACGCCCGCTCCGCTGGGCAATGATCGGTGGCGGCCGCCTGAGTCAGGTGGGTTATAAACATCGGTCCGGTGCCTTGCGTGACAATACCGCCTACCAGATGGTAGCCAGCGCCTTTGATATTGATGCTACACGTGGGCGCGAATTTGGCGTCAATCTTGGACTTGCGCCGGAACGTTGTTATGACAACTACCAGCAATTGCTTGAGGAAGAGGCAAAGCGTGACGATGGGGTGGAAGTGGTATCAATCGCCACCCCCAATGGCACCCATTATGAGATCACGAAAGCGGCGCTGAATGCCGGTATTCATGTGATTTGTGAAAAACCGCTGTTCTTCACCAGCGCGGAAGCGCAGGAGATTAAAGCACTGGCAGAGGCAAAAAAGCTCATCGTCGGCGTGACATACGGCTTCTCCGGCCATCCATTGTTGATGCAGATGCGAGCCATGATCGCCAACGGCGAGATCGGCGAAGTGCGTATGGTTGAGCTGCAATATACCCACGGCTTCAGCGCCAATGACAGTGCCGATAAATTTAGCGAAGCACAGAAATGGCGTGTCGATCCAAAAATCGCTGGTCCCTCGTTTGTACTGGGCGATATCTCCACTCACACCTTCTACATCTCGCAGCTGGTGCTGCCGCAGCTGAAAGTCAAATCGCTGCTGTGCGATCGCCAAAGCTTTATTCCCTCACGCGCACCGCTGGAAGACAACGCGATGGTGCTGATGCATTACGACAACGGGGCGGTAGGGCGCATGTGGGCGTCATCGATCAACGCCGGTTCAATGGACAGCCAAAGCATCCGCATTATCGGTTCACGCGCCAGTCTGGAGTGGAGTGATTACAACCCGGGCGAATTGAAATACGAAGTGCAGGGCCAGCCAAATCAACTGATGCATCACGGTATGCCGTATTTGCATGAAAGTGCGCTGGCGGATGAGCGTCAGGGTGCATTGCATACTGAAGGCCTGGCCGAGTCCTGGGCCAACATCTACCTCAAATTTGCCATCGCTATCAGTGCCACCCAGCGTGGCGATCAGCACACGCTTGATAACCTGATCTATCCCGACATTAATGCCGGGCTGGAAGGCGTGCGCTGGATTGAAAACTGTGTTCGTTCTGCCGACAACGGCGCGACCTGGGTCAACTACCAATAAGGACTGCCATGAAACTCTCTTTTTGTACCGACAGCCTGGGGCATCTGCCGTTTGAGCAAATGCTAGACAAACTGCTGGAACTGGGCGTTTACGGCGTTGAAATGACGACGGGTGGCTGGTCTTCTGCACCGCATTTGCCGACAGAAGCGTTACTGGGTAGTGCCACGCAGCGTCAAAACCTGCTGAAAGCACTGGAAACGCGTGGGATGTCGATTGCCGCCCTGAATGTATCGGGCAATCCGCTGGCTCCTGGTGAACTGGGGCAGAAACATAAACGCGATACCGAGAATGCCCTGGCGTTGGCGGGTGAGTTAGGGGTGAAGAAAATCGTCATGATGAGTGGGTTACCGCCTGCCAGCCCGCATGACACCATTCCCAACTGGATCACCTATACCGTGAGCTGGCCGCCGACACTGAAAAACTGCCTCGACTATCAATGGAATGAAGTGGCGATCCCTTACTGGCAAGGGCTGGTGGCGCGTGCGAAGCAAAGTGGGGTCGAGAAATTTGCGCTGGAGAACTTCAGCTCCATGCTGGTGTGGAATCCAGAGACCCTGTTCCGGCTGCGCAATGCGGTGGGCGACATGGTAGGGCTGAACCTTGATCCCAGCCATTTACTGTGGATGGGCGCCGATCCGATTGCCGCAGCTCGGGCGCTGGGGCCGGCGATTCATCACTGCCATGGTAAAGATGTGCGGATGGAACGGGGTCTGGTCAATATCAACGGTCTGCTGGAAACCAAACCGGTGGAGGATGTGGCAAACCGCGCCTGGAACTACGTTGCTGTGGGCTGCGGCCAGGATTTGCAATGGTGGAAGGAGTTCTTCTCGGTGGTCCGTATGATGGGCTACAACGACTGGGTCTCACTGGAAATGGAAGATCTCACCATGTCGGTGGAAGCGGGCATCACCTCATCGATTGCCGCGTTGAAACAGACCATCAGTCAGTAGGCGTTGAGCGCGGTGTGCTGCCGCGCTGTACATCCCGCATCCGCTGCCCGATACTTCGTGTTTATACGAACTATCATGAGGCAGCCTATGCTGGAAAATCACCCGCAGCGCGATGAAATCCGTCTGGAAAATGTATTGGCCGCGCTCGGCAATCCCCTGCGCATGAGTGTGGTCGCTATCCTGGCTGAGGGGGGTGAGCACACGTGCGGATCGCTGCTGAAGGGCGTGTCCAAATCCACTCTAACGCATCACTGGCGCGTACTGCGCGACAGTGGCGTCATCTGGCAGAAACCTTCAGGCCGTGAAAACCTCTTGTCACTGCGTCGTGACGACCTGGACGCACGCTTCCCCGGGCTGCTGGACGCATTTCTTACGGCGACCACGCAGGATGGTCTGACGCGTGGCACCGTCAACGACTTTCACAGCTCAGCGTCTTAATCCGTTTTTGGCCGCAACAGATAGCCGGAGCGCACATCACCCTCAATATAGCCAAATGCGGATGCGCCAAAGTGCATGCCTGCTACCCGCGTTTTGTCCCTTGAAACCTGTTCGATAATCGCTTTGCGCGTGGTTTCAGCCAGTGCCGGATCGTTATCAAAGGAAATGGAAACGTCTGGTCGGGCTAACTGGATATGCGGGTAATGCACAATATCGCCCCAGATCAGTAGACGTTCATTGTCGGAATCAATCAGATATCCGGTATGCCCCGGCGTATGGCCTGGCAGACTGATAGCCTGGATATCCGCAGTGATATTATCCTGCTCAATCAGGTGCAGGCTGGGCCGATAGGCCTCGAGCGTACGACGCACCAGCAAGGCATTTCTCTGAGTGCGTTCGTTGGCTGTTTCAAGCTTTTCATCATCCCGCCAAAATGCCGCTTCAGCCGTAGAGAGATAAAGTTGCGCATTAACAAAGGCAGGTTGACCGTTGGCTGTTAGTAAGCCGCCAATATGATCGGGATGGCAATGCGTGAGCAACAGAGTATCAATGGCGTCGGGGTTAACACCCAGCGCTAACAGATTAGGCTGCAATTCCCCGCCAATATGATTGACGGCGCCCATGCCGCTATCAATCAAGATCGTGCGTCCTTCACCGCGAATCAGATAACAGTAAATATGAATATCACCCGGCACATCGATACCCGATTGCGCTTGAATTGACTCTGCGCTGGGGATATCAATGCCGGAGAGCAGCGTAAGGCTGGCTTTCATGGTGCCATCACTGATAGCCGTGACCAGATAGTGACCCACGCGTTGTGAGGAGAAATGTTTGACCATCATTACCGCCTTTGTTCTTCACCGAAAGAGAAAACGCTGTTTAATCATTAAGCTGCATCAGCAATGAAATATTGCAGGGAACCGGCGGGTGTGACTATCATCCTTTTCGACTGAGTTGAGACCGAAAAAGCTGTGGACATTAAATTATTGCGATCTTTTGCTACTGTGGCGCTGCTGGAACATGTCGGTCAGGCGGCGGAAAAGCTGCATATCTCGGCATCCCCGCTGAGCAGGCAAATTCAACAACTTGAGAGTGAACTCGGCGTCACGCTGTTTCATCGTGAGAAAAAGCGTCTGCGATTGACGGAAGCAGGGCGAAAATTTCTGGATGAGGTCACGCCTTTTCTGCAACATCATGCGCGTCTCACCGATTATGGCCGCAGCCTGACGCAGACGGCCAGGGGGCGTCTGGATATTGGTTATGTTGAGGCGGCGATACATTCGCGCATACTGCCAGATGCCATTGCCCGGATTGATCAGCAAAGCGGCACCGCTATCCATCTGCACGCGATGCGATCCCAGCAACAACGCGAATTACTTGAGGAAAGGGCGCTGGATGTAGCGCTACTGCATACCCCTCCCGAAAAGGGCGACTGGTTTTTGCAGAACAAAGTGCTGACGGAACCGATTCTGTTAGTCATGCCAAAAGCACAAACCATCGCTACACCCACACCGGCAGATTTACAAAAACAGCGCTGGATAGCCGATCATGCGCACCTCAATCCAGCTGCGCGCGCCCGCTTACTGGCTGCATGTGAGCAAGCGGGTTTCCAGCCGGATATTACCTTTGAGGTGAACGGGCCGCTGGCTGCCCTGGCCTGCGTGGAAGCGGGCCTGGGGTTTACCTTCATTCAACAAAGCCTGGCGAGTCGGGTCGCAGATACCGTTTCACTGGTGATGCTGCCGTGGTTACCGCTGGAGATAATCTTATATGCTGTGTGGCGGAAGGACGATAACAGGCCGCAGATTCGGGAGTTTATTGACGCGCTACCGAGGAGGGATGCGCTCACTTAGTCGCGGCAATGAGCTGTAGCCGATGCGTGCTGATATCCTGATCCGCTAAGCAATGAAAACCCAACCGTTCATAGAAGGAATACGCTGCGTGCGGTGCATGGGTATTGATCAGAGCAAAATGGATGACCGCATCCTGAATGATCTGTTGCAGTAACAACGTTCCCAGCCCCATGCCGCGATAACATTGACCTAAATAGAGATGACGAACCCTGCCAGCCCGACAATTTGTCATGAATGGGTCCTGATTCAGCCCGCCAACACCAATCAGTTGATGGCATGAAAACAGCCCCAATAGTTTTTCGCCAGGGAGATCGAAACAATTGGTGCCGTTGCGCCAATTATCATCGAGCCTGCGAAGCATATTGAAACCCAGGTCGATGCTCTCCGCTTTGAGTGACGAAAATCCGGGGACATACGGGGTGATGGTTTCAACGCGCAGATTCAATTTCTTCTCCTCTCACTGTTGCAATGGCGACGGGCGTTTTACAACGGCTGTTGTATTTGCAACTTCTCACCCGTTAAGTAACGCTCCCATCTCAATAAAATCAACTGCTTAAATTCATGAAAATCTGGCACAGCTGCTGCATTACCCTTTATATATCGAAAAGATAGAACTTGATTGAAATTCATATTTTTAAGCTATATATCGACAGGAGAAGCCGATGTCAGATAAGAAACCCCTGCAATTTGCGTACTGGGTGCCCAATGTGTCCGGTGGATTGGTGATCAGTCAGATTGAACAGCGCACCCGTTGGGACGCGGAGTATAATCGCGAACTGGCAAAAATCGCTGAAAAGGCAGGATTCGACTATGCCCTGACGCAGATCCGATTTACTGCCGGATACGGTGCAGATAACCAGCATGAATCGGTGACCTTCTCACAGGACTTGCTGAGCCATACCTCAACGCTCAAAGTGATTGCCGCGCTGCTGCCCGGCCCATGGAATCCCGTGCTGGCCGCCAAGCAGATCGCTACCATCAGCCATCTTTACGGTCCACGCATTGCCGTTAACATTGTCAGCGGCTGGTTCCGGGGCGAATTTAAAGCGATTGGCGAACCCTGGCTCGATCATGAAGAGCGTTACCTACGGTCTGAAGAATTTATCCATTGCCTTAAAGGTATCTGGCGTGAAGACAGCTTCACCTTTGCCGGAGACTTCTATCGCTTCCGCGATTACGCATTAAAACCCAAACCTCTTTTACCTTTACCTGAAATCTTCCAGGGCGGCAGTTCCCGTGCAGCGCGTGATATGGCGGCACGCGTGTCGGATTGGTACTTCACCAACGGCAATACGCCGGAGGGCGTTCAGCAGCAAATTGAAGACATTCAGGTGAAAGCCATCACGCAAGGACATCAGGTTAAAATTGGTTTAAACGGTTTTGTCATCGCCCGCGATACAGAGCAGGAAGCACAGTCCGTCCTGCAGGAAATCATCGCCAAAGCCAATCCGGATGCCGTTAAAGGTTTCCAGCATGAAGTAAAAAACGCGGGAAGTGCGTCACCGGAAGGTGAGGGCAACTGGGCAAAATCGTCGTTTGAAGATCTGGTGCAGTATAACGACGGCTTTAAGACCAATTTAATTGGCACCCCACAACAGATCGCTGAGCGCATCATGGCGTTGAAGCAGGCAGGCGTCGATTTATTGCTGCTGGCCTTTTTGCACTTCCATGAGGACGTTGAGTTCTTTGGCCGCGAGGTGATTCCGCGAGTGCGTGAACTGGAACGTCAGGAAAGCCGGGTCTCCGCCTGATATCAAATATGGCGGGCGCGGCCCGCCAGTAGCGCCATCATCATCTGAACCACGGTAACCGCCAGTAACATGATCAGCGGCACCAGCCAGTTACCGCTGGCATCATGTAGCATACCGAAACACAGCGGGCCAAGTGCCGCCAGCCCGTAACCGACGCACTGCGCCATGCCGGAGAGTTTTGATGCCTGGCGATGATCCTGGGTGCGCAGATTAAACAGTGAAAGACTGATCACCAGTGACGCGCCTGCGCCCAATCCTGCCAGAATCAGCCACAAAAGTGACCATGACGGCAGCAGCAGCAAGCCGACCACCGCAACAAAGATCAGGAATGAAGCGATAAAGCCAATAGCGCGCTGATCTTTCAGGCGTTTGAGGGCGCTCATGCAGGCGAGATTGGAGACGATAGCGACGATCTGATAGACGAACAGCATGCCGCCTGCCTCAATCTGGCTAATACCGTTGTCTTGCGCAAACGGGGTGAACCAGCCAATCAGGGTATAGAACAGCAGTGACTGACTGGCCATAAACAGCGAAACTTGCCAGCCCAATGCTGAGCGCCAGGGCGATCGCGTCACGCTGTGGGTTGCTGCGGCGTGCACCTGCGGCCCCGACTTTTTCAGATAAGGTAGCCAGGCGAGCAGTGCGATAAACGCGGGCACCAGCCACACCGCGAGCGACAGACGCCAACCTGCGGAGCTGATTTCAGCCAGCGGCACCGCAATCCCTGATGCAATACTGGCTGAAATCCCCATCACCATGGCATACAACCCGATGTAGCGTGCCGTGTGCTCAGTAAAGTCACGCTTGATCAGCGGGGGCAACAGCACGTTAGCGGCGGCAATACCGGAGCTCAGAATTAGCGTGCCCGCCCACATGGCATTTTCACTGCCGGTAATGCGCAGCAACGACCCCAGCGTGATCAGCAGCAGCGAGCCCCACAAACTGCGTTCCAGGCCAAAGCGATTACCAAACCAGGCGGCAGGCGGTGCCAGCGTGGCAAACATCAGCAGCGGTAAAAAGTTGATCACGCCTGCGGCACTGGCGCTCAGACCAAAACTGGCGCGGATATTCTCCAGTATGGGGCCGGTGGCGGTGATCGGCGTGCGCAGGTTGGCAGCAGTAAGCAGCAACAGAAACAAAAAAAAACCCGCGCGTCGCAGGGCTGGATTTTGGGCAATAGTGGTATGGGACATATTTGCGCACCATAGAGTTGAGGCAGAACGATTCTGCATATGGTGCGTTGATTGACGTTAACGCTTACGCAGCAGTTCATTTCCGCTGAGGAGGGGAATACTAACGAGGGACGTTTGACATGTAAAGTTTCAAAATCCATCAAAGATAAAATCAATAGAATCTTTGATTTGCTGGCGATAAGGGCGCGCATCCATCACTTGTTTTCCTAACAGAGATGCGGGCACACTTGCCATTTCATGGGTCATGACGAGATAGCCTTCTCCCTCAATTTCGATGACGGGGTTAAGCCGTTTTACCTGACCAGCCTTAAGTCGATTCATAGGGTACAAAGGAATGACAATACGCGTTGTGAGCTGATCAATGATATCGCTTTGAACATCGACCAGATAAGGGTAAGCACTGTTTTTACTGGTGTTGTTATAAATCATGTACTGCATATTTAGAACGTCCTGTGTTCATCCGACAATAAACCATGCTCTTCAGTTATGCGGTTCAGTTCCTGTAAACCGGCACTATTTTCTTGTTTCCATTTTTCTGCAGCGGCTACCCGTATTTCTTGTCGCAAAGCCTCAGCAAGAATCGCGGATAAGTTTAAACCGGCCTCTCTGGCTTGTTGCAATAGCATGGGTTCGACGGTGACGCTGACGGTTTTCTTCTGGTTTACACTGGTATTAGGCATAAATCCCCCGTGTGGACTACACGTGTAGCAATGTCGATGAGTATGGATGAAAACTCAATTGCCATCAATCCAACAAAAATAAACGTTATTGACTTGCCTCTCGACCTATCCGCGTCCACTTTTAAAGCCTCTGTTCAACACAAATGGATGCACGATGCTTTGGTTATGGAATACGCTGATCCTGCTGGCGTCAGTGGTGGTGATGGAAGTGGTGGCGGCACTGTCGCATAAGTACATCATGCACGGATGGGGCTGGGGCTGGCATTTATCACACCATGAACCGCACGACGGCAAATTTGAACTCAACGATCTCTATGCCGTGGTGTTTATGTTCTTGGCGATTGCGCTGATCTACATCGGCGTAAACGGCTACTGGCCGCTGCAATGGATTGGTGCGGGCGTAACCTTGTACGGCGCACTCTATTTCATGGTACATGACGGGCTGGTGCATCAACGCTGGCCGTTCCGCTATATCCCGCGCAAAGGTTATCTCAAGCGTCTGTATATGGCGCACCGCATGCATCATGCGGTGCGGGGCCGCGAGGGGTGCGTCTCATTCGGCTTTCTTTATGCGCCGCCTTTGCATAAGTTGCAGGCGGCGCTGCGACAGCGGCATAAATCCGTTAACGCGGACGCTGCCACAACCCCTCAGGACGCGACTCCGGACGAGTCAAACGTGAAGTAAGCGCCAAGCCAGCACCTTTCACCAGCAGCGCCAGTTTTTCGCCGCTGCTGGTGCGTTGTCGCGCATCCCAGGCATGTGCGCCTGCATGTTGCACCTTCACCCCAATTTCACGATAGACGCCGCGTGCAGTGGCGATGGCCCATGCGGAGCGCAGCGGCAATCCGGGTAAGCCGGAAAGAGCAGAGTGATAATAGGGTTCTGCTTCGCTCACCAGTCGCGCGGCCAGTGGTGCCAGGGCAGCGCGATGTTGCGGATCGGCCAGATTCTGGCCGGTTAAGCCCGCTTGGTCCAGCCAGCTTTGCGGCAGATAGCAGCGCCCATTCTGCGCATCTTCAACGATGTCGCGGGCAATGTTGGTGAGCTGGAAGGCGAGCCCCAGATCGCAGGCGCGATCCAGCACCGCTTCGTCACGGACGCCCATCACACGGGCCATCATCAGGCCCACCACTCCCGCGACGTGATAGCAGTAGCGCAGAGTATCGTCGAACGTCACGTAGCGCGCCTCACGCGCATCCATCGCAAAGCCTTCCAGGTGATCAAACGCCAACTGTGGCGGCAACTGGTGAATTAACGCCACCTCCTGGAATGCTTTGAACGCGGGTTCATCCATGTGCGCACCGCTGTAAGCACGGCGGGTTTCAATTTGCAGATGCAGCATGCGCGCTTCGGCATCTTCTACCACATGTTGTGTGCCGCCTTCGCCCAGCGTTTGTCCATCAATCACGTCATCGCAGTGGCGACACCACGCGTACAGCATCAGCGTGCTGCGCCGCGTGGGCGCATCGAACAGTTTCGCGGCCGTGGCAAAACTCTTTGAGCCGATCGCCATGGTCTGAGTCACTTGCTCTAGCAGGGGTTGGCGATTCATCCAGCGAGATCCTCCTGCATCAGTTGCGCAGTGGCTTTCGCCGAGCCAATCACACCGGGTACCCCGGCGCCGGGATGTGTGCCAGCACCAACCAGATAGAGGTTGGCGATATCCGCATCGCGGTTATGTGGGCGGAACCATGCGCTCTGCGTCAAAATCGGTTCCAGCGAAAACGCTGAACCCTGATGGGCATGCAGCGTGTCGCGAAAATCAAACGGCGTAAACATGCGGTGCGTAACCAGTTGCTGACGTAGTCCCGGCATATAGTGCTCCTCCAGATAAGCAAAAATGCGGTCGCGTAAACGCGGTCCTTCCTGTTGCCAGTCGATCGCCGCCGTGCCGAGATGCGGCACCGGTGCCAATACATAGAAACTGCCACAGCCTGCCGGAGCCAGTGATGGATCGCTGGAGCAGGGTGCATGCAGATAAAGCGAAAAATCGTCTGAAAGCTGGCTGCTGTTAAAAATCTCGTCGATCAGCTCACGATAGCGCGGGCCAAAGCACACGGTATGATGCGCCAGCTGTGAATGCGGGTGATTCAGACCGAAATAGAGTACAAACAGCGAATTGCTCATGCGTTTACGTTTCAGTGAGGCCGCACGTTTGCTGGCGGCAGGATGCCCACGCAGCAACCGATCATAGGTATGCACCACATCGGCATTCGACGCCACCGCATTAGCTGCAAACCGGCGACCATCTTTCAAATGTACGCCACTTATGCGATTGCCCTGGGTTTCAAGCTGACTCACTTCGGCGTTGAGCAACAATTCGCCACCCATGTCGGTAAACAGCTTAGCCAGGCCTTGCACCAGCGCTCCCGTGCCGCCACGTGGGAACCATACGCCCCATTCGCGTTCCAGCGCATGAATCAAGGTATAGATCGAGGACGTTGCAAAAGGATTACCGCCAACCAGCAGCGAGTGAAAAGAGAATGCCTGACGCAGGTGATCGTCCTGTATAAATTTTGCCACCATACTGTAAACGCTGCGCCAGGCCTGCAAGCGGCCTAACTGAGGGCCAGCATGCAGCATGTCACGGAAATGCAAAAAAGGCACAGTCCCCAACTTAAGATAACCCTCTTTGAACACCTCGCGTGAATAGGCGAGAAACTGCCGATAGCCTGCGACATCGGCCGGGTTGAAGCGGGCAATTTGCTGCTCCAGCAACGGTTGATTATTGTCATAGTCGAGCTGTTTGCCGTCTTCCCAGCATAAGCGATAGAAAGGCGTAACCGGCATCAATTCAACATAATCACTGAGCGATTTACCGGCCAGCGTAAACAGCGCTTCAATCGCTGTCGGGTCGGTGATCACTGTCGGTCCGGCATCAAAAGTAAAGCCCTGTTCCTGCCATGCGTAGGCGCGTCCGCCGGGTTTATCGCGCTGCTCAAGTAGCGTGGTAGGAATGCCAGCTGCCTGCAGCCGGATAGCCAGCGCCAGGCCGCCGAAACCGGCGCCAATCACATAAGTACGTGTCATTATTTCTTCCCTGGTTTAGAAGAGGTCGTCATCAGTGCGCGCACCGCTTCGCCAATCGGCACCGGCGGTTTGCCACATAAAATGCGCGCTTTATCGCCGAGCTGGAGTTGCCCGGCGTAAAAGCGGCTGATTAATCCGGCATTCAGCCGATAAAAGCGCTGCATGACACGCCAGCGCTGGTCCGGGTGCCCGGCCAAGAACAGCATTCGATTGAGCAGCCGGAAAAAACGCTGTGTTCGCCACTGCTCGTGTGCAAACTGTTCGATGGCGCGACTGAGCGTTGTCGCATCACAGGGCAACAGTTGGGCAATGCGTTCAGCCAGCGCCAGTGCTGTGGGCAACGAGTAGCCCGTGGTGGCGTGAAACAAACCGGCGCGCAATCCACTGCACGGTTGACCACGCTGTTGCAGCCAAAAGGCATCAATATCGCCACTCAATGTTATTGGCAGTGAACCTTGCTCCTCACGCAGCAGAAGGCTCAAGCTCCAGTGATGCGCTTTGGCGTAATCGGCGATATTCAGCCGCGCGGTGTGCTCTGTCAGCGTGGGCTGATTAATGTAGTGCGTATCTTCAATTAAAAGACGATCTGTACTCAGCGGTAAGGTGTAAACAAAGCGGTAGCCCTGTTGTTGATCCACTGTCGCATCCATCAAGATCGGTTGTGTTAAACCGTGAGGCCTAGCCAGATGCCACTCCTGACCGATAAAGGCTTGATAGCCGAGTTGCAGATGCGGCGTGTGTTGCAGGCCGCGACCATCAATCACCACCGCAGCATGCAGTACGCGATGGTCGGCCAGGGTGACCTGAGTGGGGCGCACCTCATTCACCGGGGTATTGATCCAGAGATCATCCGCCATGACCTCATAAAGCCGTTGGGCAAAATCTGCAGAGGTGATTGAGCAATATTCTCCGCTGAGATTGCGGCGCAGTGAAGGGAATCGCACCTGATAGCCGGGCCAGCGGTGGGCAATCAACGGTTGCAGCCACTGTAGCTGATTGGGGCTGAGATCGTCCTGATGAAAGGACCAGGTATGATTACCTGCCGGATGCGCGTGACTTTCCAGCATCAGAATGCGCAACTGGGGTTGGCGCTGACGCAGCTTCAGCGCAATCAAGCCATTAGCCAGGCCGGCCCCCACTAAAATCACGTCATAATTCTCGGGCATCAGGTCGCCTCCGCCAGCACAACACGGTGTTGCCCCAATGCCTGCTCAACGATATCAGCGGCGCGCTCGCAACTGCCTGAGCGCTGCAGCTGCGCCTGAATCGGCGAGATACGCAGCCGATAGCCGTCATCCGTCAACAGTTGCTGCAGGTGCTGCTCCAGCTGATGCACGCGGCTAAAGCGAGACGCGCGATGACCGACACCGTGCCAGGCAATACGTGACGCCACGCCGGGTTGGTCAAAGGCCAGCGGCAGCGCCAGCATCGGGGTGCCCCATTCCAGTGACTCTAACGTGCTGTTGAGTCCGGCATGGGTGATAAACAGCTGCGCATGTTGCAGCGCGGCTGGCTGATCGAGAAAATCCGTCACCCACGCCGCACCGGCGCGCTTAAGCTGCTGCACCTGATTGGCGTCCAAACCGCCACAATGGGCAATCACCAACGAGAGCTGCTGGTTGCGGCACGCTTTTGCCAGATGCAGGAACAAGCGAAAACGATGACCTTGCAAGGTGCCAAAAGAGGCATAAACCACCGGCTGTCGCAATTCTGGCCAGGGCGCGCTGGCACTGCGGGGAGGATTCGATGCCTGCAGCAGACCCACAGCGTGAAAATGGCTGGGCAGATGCTGGCGCGGAAAATCAAATGCCGGAACGAGTTGGCTAATCTGCGCCAGCGGTGACAAACATTGATGCAGGCTGTGGCGATCGGGTAAACCCCATCGTTGCGCATGGTGGCTGATCACCGCGCCATGGCGCTGCATCAGGCGATCATAAATATCCTGACTGGCCTGAAAACGTTGCAGTGATTTTTCATCCTGACCAAAGCGAAACGGCATCACCGCCAGCGGTATGCCAGGCTCGCGATTCACCGGCAGCGCGCAGGCCACTGAAACAAAGGGAAGGTGCAACGCTTCTGCCACTAAGCCACCCGCCGCTTCCATCTGATCGGCAATCACACCATCGACTTGCAACGAGGTTAAACGCGCAGGCAGTTCACGACACAACATATCGGTGCTGGCGGCGATATCACTGATTACCCGCCATAACGAAAGGGGCGAGGCCAGATGCTGTAACACCCGTGCCAGAGAACCGGCGGGATGGCTGCGCTCACCTACGGTGCTGAATCCTATACATTCATCCGTTAGCAGGAGACGTGCATCATCCTGTTGCACAAAGGTGATGCGATGACCGCGCGCAATCAGCGTCTGTGACAACGCCTGCAGCGCGTGAAAATGGCTATACAGTGGCGGCGCAATCACGGCAAAGTGCCCCATCGGCAGTCCCGCGATCAGTGAAACATCGCCAGCTGTTGATTAAACAGGGCGTGCATATATTGGCGGGTCGCTATGCCACGATGGCAGGCGCAGGCGAGGTGCGCATCGGCACTGCGCAGATGTTCACGCAAGCGGCGCTCAGCACCTTCAGAACCGAGCATCTGTACCAGCGTCGATTTACCCTGATCCTGATTAATGTCCTTGCCGGTGTGTTTGCTGCCGTCGGCGAGATCATCGAGCAATTGGAAAGCCTGACCCAAATCCTGCGCGAAATAGCTGAGCTTCTGGCGCATAGCGGGGGTTGCTTCCGCGGCAATCGCCGCCATTTGCAAGGTGGCTCGGAACAGCACGCTGGTTTTGAGTTCATTGGTTAATGCGACGGCTTCCGGGCTACGCGATTGCGCGCCCTGATGCAGATCCTGGAATTGACCCTGCACCAAACCTTGTAAACCCACGGCAGAAGAGAGTTCGGCAATCGCCTCTGATTTCTGCAGGGCGGCTAAACCTGGCGCAACGGCGATCACTTCAAAGGCGCGGCTCAGCAGGGCAATCGCCGCCAGAATCGCCACGCTTTCGCCAAATTCGCGATGCACCGTTGGGCGCCCGCGTCGCATCTGAGCATTGTCCATGCATGGAATATCATCGAGGATCAACGACGCGGCATGCACCATTTCAACTGCGCAGGCGAGATCAAGAATGCCCTGTTGCGATGCTTTGCTGCCCATATCTCGCGCAGCCAACAGCAGCAGCAGTGGACGAATGCGTTTACCCGGTGCCAGTGCACCGGCGCGCATGGCGGCACGAACTTGATCGCTCGGCTGACCCGCAGGCAGCAGTTGCTCAAGATGCGTCTGCAATAATTGCTGCAAAGAGTGTAGTTCGTGTTCCGGGCTTGCGGTGATGTCGACATGGGCGGTCATAGCGGCTTTCCATGGTAAGTTGAATTGTTATGGTTTTTTTATTAACCGTAGACTGCGTAAGGTGAGTTCGCCAGCGCGCTCAACGCATTACGGTAAAAACAGATCCGAAATAAAACCTGATTCTCCACCAGGATTCATTGCACTTTCCCCGTGATCGTATTAGCGAAAAAAGTAACAAGGGTGCCGTAACATAAATTCATCCGGTAGTCTGAAACGACACGCTTATCCATCCAGGAAAATAATGATGTCTTCGCAACCTCATATTCTGATTATTCAGCCACTGATGCCGCAGCTGGACGAAAAACTCTCGCAACATTTTCATTGTCATCGTTTATATAATGAGCAGGACCCTGCGCTATTTCTTCAGCGCCAGGGCAAAGAGATTCAAGGCATAGTGACCCGCGGTGACGTGGGGGTAGAAACGTCGATTCTGGAACAGGTGCCGGCCTGTAAAGCGATTGCGGTGTTTGGGGTGGGAACCGATCGTATCGACCTGAATTACACCGCTGCACATGATATTCAGGTGAGCATCACCAGCGATATTCTTACCGATGATGTCGCCGATTTAGCCATGACGTTGACCTTAGCTTTTTCACGCAACCTGGTGGCCAATCATCAGTTCGCCCGCTCTGGCGCGTGGGAAAATACCGCTACTTCACTTTCCAGTAAAGCCAGCGGGAAACGCATGGGCATTGCGGGTTTGGGTGCGATTGGTCTTGCGATTGCCCGGCGTGCTGAGGCATTCGGTATGGAGATCGCTTACACCGCGCGCAGTCAAAAAGATGTGCCTTACCAACGCTGTGAGAACATAGAACAGCTGGCGGCGTTCAGTGATTTCCTGGTGCTGGCGCTGCCGGGTAGCCCGGAAAATATCCAGCTGGTGGACGCAAAAGTGCTGGCGGCGTTGGGGAAATCGGGTGTGCTGATCAACATTGCACGCGGTACGGTGGTGAATGAAAACGATCTTATCCAGGCATTGCAGCAGGGTGTGATAAAAGGCGCCGCGCTGGATGTTTTCCCACAAGAACCGATTATTCATCCTGCGCTGCGTGAATTAGATAATGTGTTATTAACCCCACATATTGCGAGTGCCACCCATGAAACCCGTGAAGGCATGGCGAATAATGTGCTGGAGAATTTGCTGGCCTATTTCTCAAATGGGAAAATGCTGACAACGATATAAATTTATTCTCTGGCATCAGAGGATTTTCTTATATCCTGCGCAGTAAGCGTTATATAGCAATTGCAATCTCTGCCGATGAACGTTGTTATGATAGGGCTATTCATTCAGGAGCCATTCATGACAACTCAAAAGATTGCGATAGTGGGCGGCGGCGTCATCGGTTTAGCGGTGGCGCGCGCATTAGCCTTGCAGGGCGTACAGGTTACGATTTTTGAGCAGCAGCATATTGGTGCCGGCACCAGCAGCACCACCTTCGCCTGGGTCAACTCCAATGGTAAACAACCCCTCAGTTATCACCAGCTCAATGCCCTCGCTATGGAAGAACATACTCGTTTGCAGCTTTCGCAAACCAATGGTCTGCGCTGGCTGGAAACCTGTGGTACCTGGGAGTGGGCGTCAGAAGGCGAGGCGCAGCAGAGGCTACTGCGGCGTGTTACCTCCCTGCAATCGCTGGGTTATCCCGCGCATGAGGTGACACCGGATGCGTTGCAGCGTGAAGTGCCGGATCTGCGTTCACAGGCGGTAAGTGGCAGCGTCTGGCATTTCCCAACGGAATCGGTATTGCATCCGACGCTGTATCTCTCGCGACTCTGGTCTGAAGCGCGTGCCAATGGGGCGGTATTGCATCAACAACATGCGATTGAACGTCTTAGCGAACAAGCTGATGGCGTCACGCTGCATCTGGTAAACGGTGAACAGTGGCAGGGTGATCACGTGGTGATTGCCACCGGGCGCTGGGCCAATCAACTGCTTAACACCCTTAATCTTGATTTGGCGCTGCTCGATACCAGCAAACCCAACGCGGTGGCCTGTAGTTTCCTGGCACGCACGGCGCCACAGCCGCTCTCGCTGGCAACCAATTTAATCTCTCCTCAGCTCAACGTGCGCCCGGATGGCGGCGGGCGGTTGTTATTACAAGCACTGGAACTGGACGATCTTACCGATCCTGCCTCGCCACCTTCGCTCCATGGCGATATTGCCCAGCAGTTCCGCGATCGCTACCACGCGTTGTTTGCAGATGCAGGCGAATTGCAGATTGAGAACATTGTGATTGGTCAACGCGCCAGACCGGCGGATGGATTACCTGCCATTGGCTACGTCACGCCTCATCAGCGTGTATATGTGGCAGTGACACACAGTGGAATCACATTGTCACCGTTGATTGGCAAGCTGGTGGCGCAGGAACTGGTGCAGGATCAGGCCAGTGAGTTACTGGCAGATTTCCGCCCTCAGCGATTGTTAGGCAAAAACGCCAGTGACTTTGCGCCGATTAAGCGCAACTTCCCTGCGGCACAGTAAAGCCATTTTTCCTAAAAATGATATTTTTGTGCCATTTTTGCGTGAGCGAGCAGTTTTAGTTGTTGCGATTATGTTATTACTGATTGCCTTACCACTCTCCTCTATCACAAGGAGGCAGCATGAAAATCGGTATCGTGGGCTATGGAACGGGCGGCAAACACTTTCACGCGCCATTCATTAATGCGGCTGAGGGCGTGGAGTTAGCGGGCATCGTGGCGCGTGCGCCAGCCACTATTGCACGCGTGAGAGCGGATTTTCCCGACATTCCGATCTATGCCAGCCTGACCGACATGCTGGTGGCAGGTGTCGATGCCGTCACGATCACGACACCACCGCAAACGCGCCGCGAACTGGTGCTGGAAGCGATTGCTGCGGGTGTGGCGGTGATTGCCGACAAACCCTTTGCACCCGACGCGAAAACGGGGCGTGAGTTGGCCAATGCCGCGAAAGCGAAAGGCGTCGTACTGAGCGTGTATCACAACCGTCGTTTTGACCATGATGTGCGCACGCTGAAAAAACTGATTGAGCAAAATCGCGTGGGAAAAGTGTGGCGTTTGCATAATCGTATGGATTTTGACGATGCCAATACCCTCGAAGGCGGCGAAACTGGCGGCCTGCTGCGTGATTTAGGCAGTCATATTGTTGATCAGGCGCTGTTCCTGTTGGGTCCGGTAAAATCAGTTTATGCTCAGCTGGATATTATCGACCTGCCGGAAGGGCCGACCGACGCCAGTTTTGTGCTGACGCTCACTCATCAAAACGGGACTAAATCCTATCTTTCCGCCACCAAACTGAATCGCTTTGTTTGCCGTGAGTTTCGTCTGTATGGCGATGCCGGTAGCTTTGTTTCACAAGGGACGGATGTGCAGGCGCAGGCCATTTTTGCGGGCCAGCGTCCGGCGGACGATCGGGATGCATGGGGCTATGAGCAGCCTGAGTGCTGGGGCACACTTAATACGCCGCAAGGCTCAGAACGGGTGCCTTCTGAACAAGGTGCCTATCACGCCTATTACGAAGCTTTTGCTCAAGCGGTACGCGATGGCAGTGAGCCTCCGGTGACGCCAGAGCAGGCGATTGAAGTCCTGGCGGTACTGGATGCTGCTTTTGTTAGCGCACGTGAAAATCGGGTTGTGGAAGTGATTTAAACGGTAGCGCTGCAGCAATGCAGCGCTCTATTCTCTTAACCTTTCCCCATGACACCCTGCTAATATGGCGCTCACGAGATGTTATGTTTAGAGGTCTGTTGTGTCGAATCTAAAGTTTCGAAGTGCCACCTTAGCCGATGTTGATCGCTGCTATGCCATTGAAATTAATGCCTACGAAGGCGATGAGGCTGCCACGCGCGAAAAAATCGCAACCCGTATAGCACACTATCCTCAAGGGTTTATGTGCCTTGAAAACGAGGGTCAAGTCATTGGCTTTATCAATGCAGGTTGCGCCTGGGATGTGGTGATGTCAGATGAGGAATTTAAGGAGTTAATCGGGCACGATCCTGCAGCACCTAACGTGGTAATTATGTCAGTGGTGCTCGATCCGGCTTATCAGGGTAAAGGTTACAGCACAATGATGATGCAACAGTTTATCAAGCTTATGAAGCAGATGGATAAGCAGACCATTCATTTGATGTGCAAAACCCATCACGTTGATCTGTATAAGAAGTTCGGCTATCAGTACATCAAACCTTCGGCGTCCGATCACGGCGGCATGGCGTGGCACGAGATGCTGATGACGCTGTGATTATTTTTTAACCAAAAATAATTCATCACCTGATCGCGATCATAAAATTACGCTGAAAACTGCTCAACCATGTCAGTTAAATCACATGCAACGAGGAGGTTATGATGCGTACTACACTGATGACCTTGCCGGAGGTGGCGCGCTATCTTGGCGTGCCCTCCGCCACTTTAGCCTGTGCGATTTGCAATCGTGGCACGCTAGAGAAAGTCCCGCTACCCGCCGCGGTTGACGATACCGCGCCGTTGTCCTGCCGCTGCTGGACGCCACAAGATGTCCGCCAGTTCAGGCTGGCGATGATGCGGGCGCGGCGTGGGCACTGAAGAACAACTGCCGGCTTCAGGCTGCAAGTTTTCGTGCTTATCCAATCAGCGCTTTCGCCTTGGCGCGAATCTCAGCCAGTTCATTCGATGTGACATGGCTTTTTTTCACCACTTTTCGGGCGTGCCAGTCAATGCTGGTCACCTGATCAGCCAGCGCGACACTCTCACGTGCGCCTGACAAGTTGACTTCAAAGGGATAACCCTTGGCCTGAGTGGTGCAGGGAACGCAAAGCAGCATGCCCACTTTGTTGTTATAGGCAAAAGGACTTAGGACGACAGCAGGGCGATGTCCACCCTGCTCGTGCCCCAGTGTAGGGTCAAAATCCAGCCAGATCAGGTCTCCGGCATCGGGTACAAAACGTGAAACCATTAGAGCAATTCCTTGCCAACTGAAGGTCCAAAATCAATTTTTTCATGGACGTTATCTTCAGTGATGCCGTCCAGCAGAGCATCAAGGGAATACTCCTTTTCTCTCACCGGGACAAGTATCAACTTGCCATCTTCCACGCTGAGTTCCAGTTTGTCGTCAACACTCAGCGCAGCAGATTGCATTACGCTGGCAGGGATGCGGATTGAAGGACTATTGCCCCATTTTTTTAACGTCACCGTGGTCATAACCAACCTCCTGCGAAATGTCGATACACTGTATATCATCGTTAAGGTTGATACAACGTAGCTACATCATTACCGCTTGAGCTGCCACCTTTAAACGCAGGAAAGCGTATCATCTAAGATAACGTTTTCGTGCTATTAGATACTCCAGTCTCGGTCAACGTCGCCCGCACATGAGGAAGACTCTGCGGGTAATTCTGTTGAATAAACTCAATCATCTTCTCACGCACATAGCAGCGTAAATCCCAGGCGGTTGGGGAGTTTTGTGCGGTCATTAATAAACGAATCGTCATGGTTTTGTCCGTAGTATCAGTCACCTGAAGCACCTGCGTTTGTTGATCCCAAAGTTTGGTTTCACTCAAGACTTTTTCAAAATGCTGACGCAGCGGTTCGAGTGGCATCGAGTAATCAAGATATAGAAATACTGAACCCAATATTTGGGCATTATTGCGCGTCCAGTTCTGGAAGGCGTTCTCGGTAAAGTAGGTAATTGGCAGCACCAGTCGGCGCAGGTCCCAGATACGCACTACGACATAGGTCAGGTTGATCTCCTCAATCCAACCCCATTCATTTTCAACCACAACCGCATCATCAATTTTGATCGGTTGTGTGAAAGCGATCTGAATGCCAGCAAACAAATTAACCAGTGATTTCTGCAATGCAAAACCGATAATGATGCCGGCCACCCCAGCTCCGGCGAGGATAGTGGTGCCGAATTTTCTCACGCCGGGAATGCTGATAAGAATTAGAGAAAGGCAGAATGATACAAGGAGGACAATCGCGACCTTTTTGACATAAATGATCTGGGTGCGAATCTTCCTGGCGCGCAGGTTGTTTGACAGATTAATATCATAGCGAATAAATAGCATGTCCTGCGCGACGTTGGTCAATCTTATTAAAATCGAGCACAATGACAATATTATGAAAACATTCAGCGTGGGGGTAATGAACGAAAGCGAATCGGGGTGAATATTTACATACTCGGCTCCGACGTTGATTAACATCAGTGGAATAAATAGAAACATTGAACCACGAAGATGCTTCTCAAGTGATTTGAATAATTTCCTGTCGCGATCCTGCCAGTAACGTATAAATCTAAGCAGTAAAAAACGAGCCAAAAAACCTGCGACAAGCGAAAGGGTGACAAGTAACACAGCAGGCACCCATGAAGGGGCGTCAGATAACTCATCAAATATCGATGGCATTATTTTCCCTCATTCTCAGCTGACAATATATCATTGTCAGGTAAATTACATATTCAGTAACCGTTGTCTATCCGGTTATCTGCTAACTATCTATTCGCTAATAATGAAATTAATTTAATACCCATCATTGATTCTGATGAAAACAATTTCATCATTATCGAGTTTTAATTAAAAATAGTGAATAAACCAACTCACTGAAAGTATAGACGATAATAAGTCTTCTGTGTCAGGAAGAGCGATTGAGGGGGGAATCCGCTGCCCTGAGGCAGCGGCTGTTATTTATTGCGTGATTTCGGGGTGCTGAGCAACTAAATTGCGGCGTTTATTTTTCAACTCCTCAATTTGTTCATCAATATCCTCGATGCGCTGCTCAATGCCATCATGATGCTCCTGCAGCAACTCTTTGGCTTCTTCAAGCGAGGAGGCAGCTGGGGTGTCACCATAGAGCGGTTTGTTAGCGGTTTCCCTCACGGTAAAACCGGTCACCACACCGATCGCACCCACTACCATCAGATACCATGCCGGCATATAAAGGTTGCCTGTCACTTCCACTAACCAGGCGGTAAGGGTAGGGGTAATACCCGCAACCAAAATGGAGATGTTATAGGTGCTGGCCAACGCGCTGTAACGCACTTCTGTCGGGAATAACGCGGGCAGGGTCGAGGCCATCACGCCAATCAGACAGTTGAGTATGACCGCCTGAATCAACAATCCGAAAAAGAGTGCGACTAAACTGTGATGAGTAATCAGCATAAAGGAGGGAATGGATAACAGCACCATTGCCACGCTACCAATAATGATAAACGGACGACGTCCAAATTTATCACTGAGTAATCCCATCACCGGTTGCACAAACAGCATCGCCAGCATGATAACGACAATGATTAAAACGCCACGGTCTTCTGAATAGTGCAGATTGTGGGTCAGGTAACTCGGCACATAAGTCAGCAGCATGTAATAAGCCACGTTGGTGGTGATAACGATGCCGATGCAGGAGATCAGATTTCGCCAGTGTTTGCGTGCAATCTCTTTGAAAGGAACAGAAGGGCCTTCACTCAAACCTTGCTTGGAACCTTCTTCCAGTGAATCCACATGTTTCTGGAATGCTGGGGTCTCTTCGAGCGCATGACGCAGGTAAAGGCCGACTAAACCTAATGGCAACGCCATAAAGAAGGGGATGCGCCAGCCCCAGTCATTGAAGGTTTCCTGGCCCAGGATCGTGGTGAGCAGCACAACCACACCGGCGCCACAGACGAAGCCAACCAGCGAACCAAAATCAAGCCAACTGCCTAAAAATCCGCGTTTACGATCGGGTGAGTATTCCGCCACAAAGATTGAAGCACCGGTATATTCGCCTCCCACCGAGAATCCCTGAACCATTTTTGCAATCAGCAGCAAGACCGGCGCCCAGAAGCCGATGGTGGCATAGGAAGGAATAAGTCCGATACTGAAGGTGCTGAAGGTCATCAATATGATGGTGATGGCCAGAATCTTCTGACGGCCGTATTTATCACCCAATACGCCAAAGAACATTCCCCCTAGCGGACGAATGATGAACGGAACCGAGAATGTGCCCAAAGCGGCGATGATCTGAATGCCAGGCGAGGCACCCGGGAAAAAAACTTTGCCTAAAACGGCTGCGACATAGCCGTATACCCCAAAATCAAACCACTCCATGGCATTACCCAGAGCGGCGGCGGTAATCGCCTTCTTGAGACGAGCATCATCAATGATTGTCACGTCCTTCAACCGCATCGGTTTAACCTTTTTACGTCTTAAACTAAGCATTCCCATTCCCTTAAAAATCAATTACTTTTGATTGATATCTAGTTATAAACAAACAGTAAAACGTCATAGTGAACCCAGCAAAAGCTCATGATCCTGATACAGCATAGACATAAATTTACAATTTGCCGGGAGAAACCCCGATTTAGCGGCTTTTTTAGGCTGACGTATATAAGTAATCGCGAAGATTTGAGACGTAAGGACGGGCGTTCTCAGTGGGCAAGACGGACTCACTGATGCTGGTTAAGCTCACAGGCCCCTAGGCATCGTCACTGCGCCTTCATTCCGTGACAGGAGTGAAGGCAACACGATGGGGTGAATAGTATATGGTCGACCATGCCAGACAATCGACCTTGTGCTGATGACTAGCGGTATTGCCATAATATGTTGTTTACTGGCAGTCCGTATTCATTCACTCAAGCAATGCGATAAATTTAAAATGAGTGGTTAACATGCAGCTTATTAATTAACAACCGAGATGCCAAGATGCTGCAATATTAATGAGGCCTGGTAGTTGTCCAGCTTCACGCCCTGCATATCAACTTCACGCACATCGATTTCACCTAGCTCCGAGTTAGTCAGATCGCAATAAGTGAAATTGGCAGAAGGCCAGTCAAATGAAGAAAACTCACCGCCTGAGAGATCTGAACCACTGAATGTTGCGCCCAGAATATGAGTACCAATCCAGCGGTTATCCCATAGCTCGCACTTCTCTAATACCACCTTGGATAAATTGGCGTAGCTGAGGTTTGTTTTGGTGATGTATGCACTGCAGAACCAGGTACGGGTTGTAATCATGTTCATGAAACTGGCACCGCGAAAATCGGCACCTTGTGCCATACAGCTACGAATCTCAATACCCAGCGCACTAACGTTTCTAAAGTCCGCCATGGAAAGATCGCAACTATTAAAGATGGCATCTTTCAGCGCGAATGACGCTCAGGAATGATTAGATTTCAAGTGCAGCTATAATCGCAGATTCCATTTTCTCTGGCGTGGTAAACGGTGCAAAACGCTTAATCGGTTTGCCGTCGCGTCCGATGAGGAATTTAGTGAAGTTCCACTTGATCCTACCGCCCAGCACGCCGGGTAATTCGTCTTTCAGATAACCAAACACCGGATGCGTAGCCGCTCCGTTGACCTCCACCTTCTCGAACATCGGGAAGCTTACACCGTAGTTAATGTGGCAGGTTTGCGAGATCGCGTCGGCATCACCGGGCTCCTGCTTTCCGAACTGATTGCAAGGGAACCCCAGCACCATCAGCCCCTGGGCGGCATACTTCTTATAAAGCGCTTCAAGGCCTGCGTACTGTGGCGTGAAGCCGCAATGGCTGGCGGTGTTCACTACCAAAACCAGTTTGCCAGCGTAATCAGCCATGGAGATAAGCTGGCCGCTCAGGCTGGTGGCGGTAAGTTGATGGAAAGTGGTCATGTTGGCTTCCTTAAAGCAGAAAACAGTTCGACGTCGACATTACCACGTTGCTTGAAGGCGCTGCTTGTCGATTGTCGCGATAGATTTATGCCTGGCGGAAAAGCTTTTCACTGCTTATAAGTTTGATACCCGTAGGGCTACTCTCAAGAATACGTTTTTCCTGATCCGAAACCCATCTGACAGTAGACCATCCCTCTTCGGCAGATAGTGCGCTCTGAATTTTTGTGATGAGTGCATCGGCCTGATGACTTTCACAGTCAAGATTACCGACCAGGTTGTTATTGAGGTACACGCTGAGGCGGTGCGTCGTGATCATTGCCTTAGTCTCCTGTTGGCCAGAAGTGATCATCTGGGAGCGAGCGGGCACCAAAAATGGCCTGACCTACGCGCACCACATTGGCGCCTTCTTCGATAGCGATTTCGAAATCACCCGACATCCCCATCGACAGCTGCAAATGGCCATACACATCAGCAAGTCCATCACGCAGTTTCCTCAAACGGATAAAGCAGGCCCGCACACGATCGGCATCTGAGCTGAATTCTGCCAATGTCATCAGCCCCATCACTCGCAGGTTTTTGAGCGGGCTCAGTTGTACCATGAAGTCCGCAACTTGCTCAGGAACCAAACCATATTTGCTCGGTTCAGCAGAGGTATTCACCTGCACAAACACCTCCAGCGTGCGGCCTTCAAGCTGTAAACGCCGATCCAGTATCACTGCCGTGTTGAGTGAGTCCAGAGCTTGAAATTCACTGGCAAATCTGGCAACCAGTTTGGCTTTGTTGGACTGAAGATGACCAATCACAGACCATCTCAAGTCAGTGAGATCTGACATGGCCTGCGATTTCCCCCATGCTTCCTGCACTTTGTTTTCACCCAGCAACTTACATCCGGCCTGATGCGCCAGACGGATATGGTTTTCATCCATGGTTTTACTGACGGGTAGCAGGCGAACGTCGGATACATCACGCCCCGCGCGCAGGCAAGCTGCATCGATTCGGGATTGCACGGCGGCCAAATTGTCGATGAAATCCTGCACACTCTCTGCGCGAGGCCAACGATTATGCATGTCGTGACGGGGCTGAGTGTCAGGATTTAAGGTTCTGATTTCGGTGTTTTTCATGGCGTATAGACAAGCGCTCAGCAGTCAATTAACATTGACCTAGGCTAAACTTTTATTTGTACCAGATCAATGAAGATAAACGGAAAAACAGCGGGTGATATTTTCGATCAGATTCGCGCAAAGATTCAGTCCGGTGAACTCGCGCCCGGCACGATGCTTCCTACACTACGTGATTTAGCCGGTGAGTTGGGCATTAATCGCAACACGGTTGCTCTGGCCTATAAGCGCCTCACGGATGCAGGTTTTGTGCTGTCCAGAGGCAGAAACGGCACCATTGTGCGTGAACCGATCGCGACGATTGATATTGAAGGCAGCGCACCGGGCCTGGCGATACGCGATCTCGCCAGTGGCAATCCTGCATCTTCGGTTCTTCCCTCTGTTAACCAACTTGTTACGCATATTCAAAATACACCGGGTTTGTACGGCGAACCGGAAATCCGCCCTGAACTTGAGGCGGCGGGTCTCGAATGGCTACAACCCGATCTCGATGTTCACTTTGAATTAAATTTGACCAACGGTGCGGTTGATGCGGTTGAGAGGGTGCTTGCCAGTTACCTGATTGCAGGCGATCGCGTGGCGGTTGAAGACCCCTGCTTCCTGAGTAGCATCAGCACCTTGCGGCACAATCGTCTGCAGGCTGCGCCTGTAGCAATGGATACGGAAGGAATGCAGATTGAGGCACTATCACGTCAGCTTTCTGCGGGCGTCCAGGCGGTGATCATTACCCCTCGCGCCCACAATCCAACCGGCTTTGGCCTGAGCGCTGGCAGGGCAGAGGGCATACGTACTTTGCTGGCAAGTTATCCGCAGGTACTGGTGATTGTGGATGACCACTTTTCTCTGCTCTCAACACAGGATTATCACCACATTGTTCCGGCAAATACCCGTAACTGGGTGCTCATCCGCTCCCTGTCCAAGTTTCTTGGTCCTGATATGCGCATGGCCTTTGTTGCCAGTGATGAAGAAACTTCACAGCGTCTGCGTCAACGCCTGAATGCCGGGACAAACTGGGTCAGCCATATTTTGCAAGATATGGCTGCGGGCCATATGCGTTCGCCTGACTTTCAGCAATCCATTCTGGCCGCACGCAGGCGCTATTTGGGCCAACGAGAATTGCTGGTCAGCGCGTTGAAACAGCACGGCGTCACCGTTTCAGAACATCACGACGGCTTAAACGTGTGGGTTCCTTTAGCGCACAACAGTGCGGCAACGGTAATGCAAATGGCGCAACGGGGTTGGCTGGTTCGCGGCGGAGAAGGATTCATGCTGGACAGCACGCGTTCAGGGTTACGGATCACCGTCTCTGAGCTTGATGCACCCGAAACTGAATTAATCGCAAAATCCCTGGCCGGGATTCTGTCACAGCAGCGTCAGATTCAGGCTACCAATAAGGTCTGAACAGGCCAGTACATTACTCATGGAGTTCTCTGCAATGCGCGTACATTTCATCGTACATGAAGATTTTGAGGCACCCGGCGCCTACGAAACATGGGCCATTAATCACGGCCATGATGTGTCTTACTCGCGGGTTTACGCCGGTGATAAGTTGCCAGGAGACGCGGAAGGTATCGATTTTCTGATTGTGATGGGAGGGCCACAAGATCCCTCCACCACATTAGCTGAATGCCCGCACTTTAATGCGAAAGGTGAACAGGCGTTGATTGCTTCGGCGGTTCAAACCGGTAAAGCCGTTATCGGTATCTGTCTCGGTTCACAACTGATTGGTGAAGCGCTAGGCGCATCTTTCGCTCACAGCCCTGAAAAAGAGATTGGTAAATTCCCGATCACGCTGACAGAAGAGGGTAGTAAGGACGAACTGTTCTCTCACTTTGCCAGCACGCTGGAAGTGGGGCACTGGCATAACGACATGCCGGGTCTGACGGCAGATGCAAAAATCATCGCTTACAGCGAAGGTTGCCCGCGCCAGATCGTGGCGTATTCAGACCGCGTATATGGTTTCCAGTGCCATATGGAACTGACGCTAGAGGTTGTGGAAATGCTGATCGCGCATTCAGAGAAAGATCTGAATCGCGCCGCAGAATACCGGTTCGTCAACACGCCAGAAGAACTTCGTGCACACGACTACAGCGAGATGAATCAGGTGCTGTTTGGCTTTTTAGATAAGTTGGAAGCTCGTTTTAAATCAGCATAAGCACTGAGTACGTCAGGCTAACTGTGCCTGGCATTCTTTCTGCTCTATTAATTAATAACGCTGCCCGGCGATTTTACGCGGGGCAGCGTCAGTTCAGTCAGCTTTTAGCGCCTCACTGGCGGCGACAGAGTGCCACTGTATGACATCCATCTTATATGCCATCAATTACAATTGCGGACCTGCCTGCGCAATACGCGCACCGGCCTCGTTGTTGCTGTACTGTTTGAAGTTATTGATAAACAGCTGTGCCAGTTTCTCGGCCGCTTCCTGCCAATCTGCCGGGGATGCCCAGCCGTTACGCGGATCGAGTGTGTTCACATCGACGCCAGCAATCTCCTGCGGAATGGCGAGGCCAAAGATCGGCAGTGTTTCTTCACGCATTGCGCCAGTTTCCCCTTCGAGGATGGCGTTGACGATCTGGCGCGTATCTTTCAGCGACAAACGTTGGCCTGCACCGTTCCAGCCGGTATTCACCAGCCACACTTCAGCACCGCTTTGTGCGACCTTTTCCTGCAGCACATCAGCATACTGCGTTGGATGCAGCATCAGGAAAGCCGCTCCGTAGCAAGCTGAGAACGTTGGCGTCGGAGCGGTAATGCCGCGCTCGGTGCCCGCCAGCTTGGAGGTGAAGCCAGAAAGGAAGTGATACTGCATCTGCTCTGGCGTCAAACGTGAAACCGGAGGGAGCACGCCAAATCCGTCCGCAGCAAGGAAGATAATGCGTGAAGGGTGACCCGCGCGAGACACCGGCTGCACGATATTCTCGATGTGCGACAGTGGATAAGAGACGCGTGTGTTCTCGGTTTTGCTGCCATCGGCATAATCCACGCTGCCATCTTCACGAACGACAACGTTTTCCAGCAGCGCGTTACGGCGGATAGCACCATAAATTTCCGGTTCAGATTCCGCTTTCAGATTGATGGTCTTGGCATAGCAGCCGCCTTCAAAATTGAATACGCCGTCAGCATCCCAGCCGTGCTCATCATCACCAATCAGCTGGCGACGCGGATCGGTCGACAGTGTGGTTTTACCGGTGCCGGAAAGGCCAAAGAACAGCGCCACGTCGTCTTTTTCGCCACGGTTCGCTGAGCAGTGCATTGACGCAATACCCTTCAGCGGCAGCAGGTAGTTCATCACTGAGAACATCCCTTTTTTCATTTCGCCGCCGTACCAGGTCCCGCCAATCAGCTGGATATTCTCTGTCAGGTTGAAGGCAACAAAGTTCTCCGAGTTTAACCCTTGCTCCTGCCACTGCGGATTGACGCAACCGGCGCCATTAATCACCGTGAAGTCCGGGTTAAAGCTTGCCAGTTCTTCGGCGGTCGGGGCGATAAACATGTTTTTGACAAAGTGCGCCTGCCAGGCCACCTCAGTGACAAAACGCACGGCCAGACGGGTATCCGCGCTGGCACCACACCAGGCATCCACGATATACAGCGCTTTCTCAGATAAGTGATCGGCTACCAGCGATTTCAGGTGTGCCCATACTTCAGTGGACATCGGTTTATTATCGTTGCGCCCCAGGCCAGCATCGGACCACCAAAGGGTATCTCGCGTCACATCGTCACGAACGATGTATTTATCGCGTGGAGAACGGCCAGTGAATTCGCCGGTATCAACGGTAACCGCACCAGACGTCGTCAATATTCCGCGCGCCGGGCCTTTAAGCTCGGCTGACGTTTCATGCTCGAACAGCAATTCGTAACTCGGGTTGTAAACAATCTCGCTGACATCGTTGATGCCAAGGCTTGAGAGATGTTGCATGACAGATTTAATTGCGCTCATAAAATACCCTGACTCATTGGATGATTGGCGAGGCGGCAAGGGCCGACCCGAGTAAGGGATGGATAGTAGCACTGGCTTTTTGATGCAGAAATTGCATATAAATCATTTGTCATGTAAAAAATGCATAGAATTGGGGGCTGCAATTGGAGAAAAGACGTGCTAAGTAACCTCGAAGTGAAGTGGTTCTATGATGTGATTGCATTAGAAGAATGCCGCAGCTTTACGCTTGCGGCAGAGAGACGAAATATTTCGCAATCCTCGTTTAGCAGAAGGATTCAGGCACTCGAATCGAACCTGGGTTTCAGCGTCTTTAATCGTGAAGTGAACCCGCCACAGTTGACGCCGCAGGGCAGGATATTTGTCGGCTATGCCAGGAACATGCTCGACGATATGGACTTCCAGATCAGCCGAATTAAGGGGGAAGATAAGCTTAAGCAGAGTATCCGTATCGATGCGGCGCCTTCGCTTTCCGTCCTGCTGCTGCCCGATATACTGGCGGATTACCGTGACAGCCCTGATAAAGTTTTCTTTGTTGAATCGATTAACGTCAACGATGCCGTATTTAACCTGAAAGAGGGGAAAAGTGATTTCATCCTGTCCTTTTATAATGAAGAGCTGATGAATTATCCGTTTATCAATCACAAAATTTTCGATTCCGCGCTGCACCTGGTTTCACCCTGTGACCAGCACGGTAAGCCGATTTTCTCCATCAATGGCGATACACTGCCGCTGGTCAAGTATGCCAATGACAGTTATATGGGGCGTCAGGTCAATCAGGTGATTGATCGCATACCCAATACCACCTTCATTCTGACCTTCGTTTCATCGATGAGCGAGTTGCTGAAGAGAATGATCCTGAAAGGCGATGCCGTTGGCTGGCTGCCGGATTACTCGATTCAGCGCGAGTTGGAGGAGAGAAGGCTGGCGATCATGGATCACAGCCTTTCGCTGAAGATATCGGCTTATGTTTATCGATCTGGCGCGCGTTTAAACCTGACGGCGGAACGTTTCTGGCGCTACGTTAAGGGGCGAAACATTGATGGCTAAAGTAAAATTTTATGCCTGAAAAGGATATTCAGGATAAAAATGAGCGCCAGGGATGTTTTTTGGGATTTTCATCAGCGTGATTAATACGTGTGATTCATGCGCTATGTCAATCAATCGCCATCATATTATTCCCAACAACGTTTTTTGTTCAGGCTAAAGTGATTTAAACACATGCTTGCTGAATATTATCCATATGAAAACGGCGCAAAGCGCAATGCCTGCCAAAACAAGATAGGCAAAGCTCCATGAGGTGTGGCTGACTATGGCACCAGCCAATGCCGGACTGAGTGAGGCTCCCAATCCCTGTAGCAACATAACGAGCCCAAGCGCGGCGTTGATATGTCCTGAACCATTGAATAATGAGGCGATAAGTCCGGGAACGGCAACGCCTAAAATACCCGCAGCGACACCGTCCAGTGCCTGTACGGGAAACAACACGAACTCATTGCTCCAGAACGACGCAATCGCCGCACGAAATGGCAGTACAATCAGCGCAATAACGACAAGTCTGGCATAACCATACCGTGATGCATACCTTGCGGTAAGCAATGCGACGGGGATCATCACCGCTTGAGAAATAGCGACCGTGAGGGCAGCATAGGTGCCAGGTGAAAACAGAGACTCCGTGGAAGAGGAGGCGACCTGCATGCTTAACATTGGCAGTTGCGCTGCATTGGCCAGATGGAAAAGAAGCAAGGTTATCCCTGTTACTGCCAGTTCAGGTCGCTTGAGTAATGCCAACACAGAGACAGACACGGTAGAACCTTCATGCTTTTCTATTCCTCTGGCCACATCGTGATCTATGTCGTTTTTGTTGATCGCTAAAGTGCATAAAACCGCGCACACCGCCATTGTGGTCATCAGCAAGAATACCGAACCGGTGCCCCAGATCCAGCAGGTGATGGCCGCCAGCACCGCCACCGTCATATTGCCGCTATGGTTAAAAGCTTCGTTTCGTCCCATCTGTGACAAAAAACCTTTTTGACCGGTGATACCTAAGGTGATACCCGCAATCGCTGGCGCGACGACAGCTGCCGCAATACCAGTAATAATTTGCGATAAAATAACCACAGCAGATGTGGGGAAATACCAGAGGGCGAGGGCGCTTAAGGTAATCAGCAGAGATGCAGTAACAATCAACAGTCGTTTAAAACGGGTGGCATCGACAATTATCCCTGCGGGGAAGGTAGCCAATAGTCCAGCTAATCCGCCCAATGTCATCACCAGACCAATTTCTTCCGCTCGCCAGTGGTGGGATACCAGAAAAATGCCCAGAAACGGCCCCAGCCCATCCCGCACATCAGCGATAAAGAAGTTGAGCAGACAGAGAACCTGCAGTGAACGTAATCTCATCAACACCCGCCCCGAAAAGTTTTATCGTCCTAAAATACCCTGCGCCTGGTCAGGGTTGATTGGCCAATCTTTTGATAATTTTGTGGCTGAGGAACCTTGTTGCTAATCGTCTTGAACCTCGCTCAAAAAATAGTGCTCATCTCACGCCTCGTCAACGTCCGCACCGCCTCGCTTTGCGGAACTCATGATTGAATTGAGGGCGTTTAAGTTCAAGGGGTAGGTACCAGAATAGGGCGTTTACCTGGGTTCGATGCCCTAACCTGCGGTTTCAAATGAGTGATAAGCATTGGTTCGCAATAGAATCGGTAGGGGGGTAATCAGTCATAATCTGTCTCCTTATGAGATGTGTGCTGCTCCTGTTGATAATGTGTGTAATCAGGGAAATCATGCAGTAAACATTAGCGCAAAATTGTCACTCACGCATATTTACTTAAGTCAGGCTTAATATAGACCATAGGGACGTGGCGATATTTACTGCTTAAGAACGCTTGTGGCGGGACGAGAGAAAAAGTCGAACAAGCGAAGGTTTCTAAGTCAGGAAAGCTCTATGATGATTGGCACGGGACTTCAGCGAATTTTTTTCAGCAACTCAGTTTAAAGTATTCGGAGTTTACGTATCACTATGTTTAGAAGAGATTTTCTGCCATTAATTTTGATTCGTAGAACCAGATTTTATTGTCCTGCCAATGATCCTCAGTCACAGTACAAACCAATTTGCGTCTTTCATCTCAATCTAACGCCAGGCCAAATGGCATTTGCGCTGAGTTCCCAGTTTAGTGAGCTTATCATCCAGAATGACAATAACGTTGAGTTCAACACTGCAGTGTGACGCTCCAATAGGATGGTAATTAATCATAAAATATTAATGCTAAGCATTTCATTCTCCCTGCCGATAACCTGATCAATTGAATCAGTTCACGTTTTTCCTTCTCTCAAATCAGGCGAATAAGCATGAATATTTCCCAGCGGTTAACCCTAATTTGCTCATTGTTATCTGCAGCAATTATTGCTGTTGTTATTACTTCTCTTGTGGTTATTTCAGGTTTTCAAACGCGCTTTCATTACATTCAGTCCAACGCTACTGCCTCTGTTATTGATCTGGGTAAATTGGTCAGTGGGTCTAACGAACTCACTATCTGGATGTACCGACACCTGACTTCACCAGACGCAGCGAGAATGTCTGACGTTGAGAAAGAGATTAATGCGCGGATAGATGAGATGAATGCCCTTAATCAATTTTATCTTGAGAATGAGATCTCTAGTGATGAGGACCGACGAATGACTGAGAGCGCAATAGCCACTATGAAAGAGCTCAGTAATAAACTCCCTGCCTTTCTGGAGAGTTCACGTGCCCTAAATAGTAATCTTTCGCTTGCGCTCTTGCAGGGCAATAATGGAGTCGGCCAGCTTGCTCGTGACCTGATTGTTGGATATAAGAAACAACTCCAACTTAATCTGGAAATTGGTAACGGACTGCGCAAAAAAAATGATCGCACCTACTTCCTCACCTTTTGGGGCATGCTGATAAGCTCAACGCTGGTCGTCGTTCTTCTGGGTGCGCTGGCCATGTTAACCATACGAAACATTCGCACCAGCCTTAGTGGCATGCGTACCGTTATGGAAAACGTCAGTAATAATCTGGATTTAACGCTGAGTGCAGATGAATCCCGTAGGGATGAAATTGGCCTGACATCCAAGGCTTTTAATCATCTTATTGCTGCTTTTTCAAAAGCCCTGTTATCTGTGAGCGCCTCTTCTGGCTCTGTCAGTACCGCATCGGCTCAGATTTCTGCCGGTAACGAGGATCTATCGTCCAGGACGGAAGAGCAGGCGGCCTCGCTGGAACAGACCGCTGCCAGCATGTCAGAATTGAGTGAAACTGTCCGCCAGACAGCGGAAAATACCCAGTTGGCCAGCCAGCTTTCACATAATACCCGCCTGATATCAGATGATAGCACGGATAAAGTTCAGGGCATGTTGCAGACCATGTCTGATATCAACAGCAGTGCGGTGAAAATTACCGACATTATTTCCATTATTGAAGGTATCGCGTTTCAGACTAATATTCTGGCGCTTAATGCCGCGGTGGAAGCTGCAAGAGCTGGTGAGCAGGGGCGTGGATTTGCCGTGGTTGCCGGAGAGGTGCGAAATCTTGCCCAGCGCTCATCCACCTCTGCCCGGGAGATTAAAGAGCTGATTGAATCTTCGATGCAGTTTGTTCGCACCGGTTCAGCGCAGGCTGAAGAGGTCGGCAACAATATGAACCGCATGAATGACGCCATCCGGCAGGTCAACGATCTGGTGAATGAAATCGCGGCTGCCGCTCAGGAGCAGACCTTGGGGATAGGGCAGGTGCACCAGGCGGTCAGCCAGATGGACGACGTGACACAACAAAATGCGGCACTGGTAGAGGAAGCCTCCGCAGCGTCCCACTCACTCATGGAGCAGGCCTCTACCCTAAATAATCTGGTGTCAGCTTTTACCCTGAACGCTCCGAAGGAGTTGAATTCCATCAACGCGGAAACATCCCGTACTTCAGTATCACGTCCATCGTTAAATCGGGCAGCACCTCAGGCAGATTTGGAAGGTAGCTGGCAAAGTTTTTGAGAAAATGACGGCCCGGTGAGCAAAACCGTCGGGCCCACTAAAATTTAAAATAAAACCGATATGAAAAATAATAATGGATAAAACGTCGTACCATCAATAACATCAGGAACTTATTCTTATCAGCGAGCATGCAAACGTGCTGCTATGGCAGATGAGGAATAAGAAATATGCCGACGTGACAACATTTATTAATAATTTAAATCACCTTGAGCGATATCAGAAGGTTATCCTCATGCTGTCAAAAGATTCAGTATTCTGGCAGTGGTTTAAAGAAAATGACACTGATCTTTTTATTCACACTGAAGCCATTCAACTCTCTTTCGGTATTCTGGATAATCTGATTGAAAATCTGCGTAACGCCTTTTTGATGTTCAAAAAAGAGTCGGAGTCAAGCAGCGCAGGATAGTTTCAGATTCATCTCTCTGTAGAAAAATAAAAAAATTACGGTAATTTCGGGCGCTTTACTGACGCATAATTTTATGAAAAAGTGAGGTGTCTTTCATGGTCATCTGCACATGTGTCCGAATTCGCCATCGCGTGCCTCATTTTTGAGGCATACTGAATCCAACATTTTATTTCCTGGCGTTCTGGATGACGGTATAAAAGGGATGTCGTCCGGCGAGGAGCAAAAGTAATTCGTATTCTCCCTGACTCAGCAGACCGGGATTTTTTGTGGCCTCCTTCATTTGCCATACGCGCAGGCTAAGATTGAACCTCTCCGCTGCTGCCTCTTGCGACAAACCCGCAGCCATTCGAAGCTCTCTGACATTGGAACTGACAATGACGGGGCGATTCATAATCTGATTTCCCAAAGGACACTCCTTACCTGTATGAGGTTTAAACATAATGATAAACATTAATTTTTTATGAATTTTTTATTACAATCAATTGTTGCGATGGTTCTCCGTCATGATGCCAAAACCATTCGGCATAAGGTTTAAATCTTAAACTCATCATTGATTTTCTTTATTTTAACGCCCGAATCAAAAATTTATAATTCCTTTCGCAGGTAATTCTTTATTTTTACTCAATCCTTACAAAAAGCACGTCAGCTGATTTAAGGTGTTGACGAATGAGCATTTATTCCACTCTTATACAGAAATAAGTCTGTGGCATAGAGCAATAAAAGCCATTTGAAAAAGCCACACTTGGAAGGTTATCGTGAAGACTTCGGTGGATTCCACGGTATGGCGCTAACGACTTAAGGTGAAAATTTTTGTAAATTTGTTTAGTCACTGTCATTCTTGCTTTATTTTCAGAAACCTCAGCTTATTTTGCTATATCTATCAATGGATAAAAATTGATGGGGCGGGAAATAAAACCTATTAAATTAGGGTTAAACCAAAATTTTTATCTGGTTTAATCGTTTCACTATGGTCATTAACTGGCACTAAAACCAATCACGCCTATAGTGAATTTTGATGAGGGAAGTCACCTGATTTTTTTCTGGTCGCATCTCTGAAAATGGCTTTTTACCGCTTTCAAATTTTTATTTCGCACCGGATCCAGGCCGGGGCGGAGGAACTCATGCTAATAAATCTTAACAGCGACATCGATCGCCGTGTGCGGGCGCTGAATGTGCTGCGCCACCCAGACGAAAGCCGCGACGAGGTGTTGTCCAAATTCGTGCAGCTAGCGAGCCAGGCCCTTGGCATTCCCGGTAGCTTTATCTCCGTACTCGATGACGACTACCAGCACGTACAGGCCGCACATAACTTTGCCCTTACACAATCGACACGCGAGAATGCCCTCTGCCGATATGTGGTGGACAGCGACAGCCCTGTCATTGTGCCGGATACAAGGCTGGACGCCCGCTTCGTTATGCATCCACTCATCGCTGGAGCCCCCTTCATAAGGTTTTATGCCGGCGTACCGCTGAAAAATCGTGAGGGTATCGTGCTTGGCACGCTGTGTGTCACCGATACCGCTCCTCACTCGTTCAGCGCGGAGCAGCTTGAAACCCTTACACAGTTGGCCTCGCTGGTGATGTCCTTTTTGGAGGGGTGGCACTCCGCCGGTTTTGTGGATCCGGTCACCGGACTTCCCAATCGCCAGCGTCTCATTCGCGACCTGCAGTATCTCGCTGCATCGCCAGACCCTGCGCCTCGCCGTCTCATACTCATAGACTGCATTGACATGCCGCGTGCCTATGAGCTCGCCCGATCAATTGGCATTGAGGCGTTGGAAACCCTGCTCAAGGATGTGGCTACACTGCTGCCGCTGCGCCTGCGGCCAGCCAAAAGTGAATCACTTTATACCATTGCCACCGGGCGATTTGCCCTGCTGACGCGAGCTGGCAGTCCCCTGAGCGCCGAGTGGATCGCAGAACGTATGGAGGGAATCAACGCCGAACTTGGGGACGGCATCTATTTAGCTCTCAGTACCCGCACAGGAGAGACAACTTTTGTCTGCGGAGAAACCCCAGCGCATGAAACACTTCGCCGTGCCATCAGCGCGCTGCATGAGGCCATTGCATTGGGTATGCCATCTATGCGCTTCAGCCAGACGTCCGATATCCAGTCCAGGGATGACGGAGTTTTGATGAACGATCTGGTCGCCGCGATCAGAGAAGATAATGGTCTGTGGCTGGCTTATCAGCCGAAAATATGCCTGCGGACCGGGCAGCCCTTGGGGCTGGAGGCACTGGTGCGCTGGCGCCATCCGCTTCGTGGCGAGCTCTCACCCGCGCTGTTTGTACCCCTGGCAGAGCAGACAGAGCTGCTCAGCAAACTGACGGGCTGGGTCACAGACCGTGCAATCGGCCGCCTAAAGAGGCTGCGCAACAGCGCCATCCAGCTTCCCATTACGATCAATGTTGGGAGCCACGATATTGCGCGCGAGGGTTTTGCCAGTATGCTGGAGGATAAGATGATCAGGTCAAAACTGCCCACCTCAATGCTGGGCATCGAGTGCATGGAGACCGAACGTATTATCGAAAATCCAACAGCTATGCGCGGGCTGGAAAGGCTGAAGCTGAAGGGATTTAATATCTCGCTGGACGACTTTGGCACGGGCTCCAGCAACATTGGTTATTTGAGGCGTATGCCTCTTGACATCATTAAGCTGGATCAGTCACTTATCAGTGAAATTTCATCGGATACCGCATCCCGTATCATTGCGCGCAGCATTATTAACATGCTGAAGGACCTTGACTATACGGTGGTGGCTGAAGGAGTTGAAGATGCAAATGTTGTATCCGCGCTGAAGGATTATGGTTGCGATCAAGCGCAAGGCTTTTTTTATTCTCGACCCCTGCCTGATGAGGAGATCGACAAGTGGCTTTCCTGGAAACTTCGCGACCAGTGCAGGAGTAATCTTCAACCCGGTTATACAGGTATCTGACCTGAAACCTGCGGGCTGGAAAGTATATACCGCGGTTCATGACCCTTAATTTTGCGCTGACAGCGCGCAGTAGGAGATTAACAATGCGCAGCCATGTCGATAGATCCAGTCATTACCATTGTGCAAGTGATATTGTATTGACGACTATAACAGGTGTGTAGGGCCGTAATTTACTGCGTTAAGCGTAGGCAGCCTTTCAAACCGACGCGCTTTAAACATGTATCGACCGTTTTTCTTCGACAACTCAGCTGCAAAGCACCGGAAATAAATGGCTCCCTGATGGGAGCCGAATTATTACCAAGGATTTAGTCGTCATGTGCCCTTTTGGGTACAGAAGGATTATCGCCATCTGCTATCGGGTCATCAGCGCAGCCTTGGAGAATGTTTTTCGTTACAGAGATGCGTCACACTTTTCACATTACAGTGAGGCATTGTTTCTTCAGGAAGTAAGGCTGCGGTATCACCGTCATACTTACAGAATCATTGTTTGTGAGCGATAAGCAAAAGACGGTCATTAGTCGTGCTTTTTAACGATGACTTCATTAACATCATTGAACAAACATGACCGATGGGAACGAGCCACAGTCAGTACATCCCTACCAATAGCGCATCAGAGGGGTATCGAATGGGATCATTATGATGAGTTTTATTGACGGTTTCTTATGAGAACTTAGCTTTCAAAGGAGGGGGATTATCTTAAAAGCCCCGACCATTGCAGCCATGGCTTTTAAGGTACGTCGGACTTCAGAATTGACATTAATAGACTTAATAGAATGATACTGCTATTTGTACTGCGTTTAAATGAACCCGTTTACTTCAGACAATATTGGGTATGAATACTAAAAGCCTCCCTCTATTTATCTCGTCAAACACTTGCCTTCGCTTTCAGAAACCGAGCGTGGCAACTTTAAACAAGCACATCCTCCATAGCGATATAGACTCTTTGATGCGTTGCCCGTTGCTGAGCCACTTACCGTACACAAAACACACCGTCAGCAGATAAAAAACAAGGCCTTACATCGTCGCGTTTTACTACCATTTTGCTAACCAGCACATTTATAACCAGGCCTGAAAGCAACTACATCCCAAACAATAAACTTCGTGGCCTTTAAAGCCAAACGGTGTTATTACAACTTAGTACTATTCAGAAACTTAATATCGATTTTTATTGTGCTGCTGGGTATTAATTTACTCATATAGAATTAGAGGTCAATAGTGTTTTTTAAAAAATGTTTTAATTTACAGCGGTAGAAAGGGTGCTGGATCCCGCTAATCATCTCTCGGTGATTGCAGTCAGCCTCCACGCCGGACCATTAAATTCTGATGTGCGGGACACCGATCTTTTGATACGACCTTTTTCTGACAAATTTTTTTCATTTTCATCGGTTTTCCTGATTCATTTAGCATTGAATTTCGTTATATTAATGATGCAGGTGAACAACATGCCTTTCTGTACAGCAAATGATCATCCCTTTTTTGACGATGTGAAAAGTCGCTGATGACCTGACCGTAGCCATGAGTATTGAAGGCGTAAGACCTGATTATATTTGATCTCAACACCTCTTTACTCATGAATGACGCTGACAATGTCTCATTAAACTCATGACGCCATTGTTACAAGATTATCTCACCAAGCAATAACCCAAATTCCGCCACTGCTTTTCTGAATGCAGACACCAGCGGAACGGTTACCTTTACGGGACTTATAGTCGAATCTACCTGTACCACGCAAACCTCTAATTCAATGGCGGAAATTACATGCATCCGTGACAGCCAGGTCACAACGGATAATGTAGAGTTCGATAAAGTTAATATTAAGATGTCGGTAGGGAACGTCATTTCAACGGCCCTGCTCAGACATATTAATGATAATAAAAAAGTTGCAATACTGGATGTGGATTACCAATAAACGATTTTTGTTATAGAGCTTATTAACAGACTTGAATGATAATTCATTTCCGTATTGCAATGGGGGCCTAAAATCAGGTGGGTTATAAACTCCTGCCTGTTTTCATAGTTCAGTCAGTGTGTCGCGAAAACAGGCGCTATAATCAATGCCAAAACCAAATGAGTATTGCACAGGGAGCAATAATGCAGGATGACGATTTTCGCCAACGCGAAGCGTTTTTAGCGGTGGTGCGTGCGGGCAGCTTTAGCGCTGGCGCGCGTAAGTTAGGACGTGATATCTCCGTGGTCTCGCGCCGCATCGCTGCGTTAGAAAAACGGCTGGGCATTCGCCTGATTGAGCGCACCACGCGGCGGATACGTCCCACGGAAGAAGGGCAGCGCTATCGTCAGAAGATCGAACTTGCTGATGAGCTATTGCGGGAAGCGGAAGAAGAAGCGCGGGCCCTGGCCGCGCGTCCAGCGGGCACCATCCGATTAACCGTGCCAGCCTCATTTGGTCGCAGCTGGGTGGCGCAGGCGTTGCCGGGCTTTTTGCAGGCCTATCCCGATATTCGCATCGTGCTGAATTGCAGCGACCGCTACGTCGATTTGCTGGGGGATAATTTTGATATGGCGATCCGCATCGGCGTGCTCACCGATAGCCGACTGATAGCGCGTAAGCTGGCGGATACCAGCCGAATGCTGTGCGTGGCGCCAGATTATCTGGATCGTCATCCCGCGTTAAGCCAGCCCCAGGACCTCCGCCAACACGACTGTCTGGGATTTACCCCAATGCACAGCTGGCCGGAATGGCGGCTGGAGAAAGGCGGCCATCAAATCGCGGTACCGGTGCAAACGCGTTTTGAAAGCGATGAAATGGATGCACTGGTGCTGGCCGCGCAGGCAGGCATGGGCGTATTACTGGCGGCCAACTGGCTGGTGCAAAAGGAGCTGGCCGAAGGATCGCTGGTGCCGGTGCTATCTGACTGGCAGGCGGTTGGGGAAGATGGCGTCTGGCTGATGAAACCTTCCAGCCAACTTCAGTCGGCGAAAATCAGTGCCCTGACCGAATGGCTGGTGGCCTGGTTTGCGGAAAAGCGCTGGTAATTCGAAGCCCTGACCTCACTCTGAGGTTGTGCGGCTGCAGCGGCCTGAAGACCGCTCCAGCCGTTTGCATCACTGGATGTTGAGCATAGTGTTGAGGAGGCCGATTTTTACCGTTTCATCAATTTCTGCAGTGACGCCGCACTCTGCTCATCATCCGGTACATACACCAGCAGGCGGTCGCCGTTGCGTGAAGCAGACCACCAGTTATTCTGGCGCAGCGTCATTTCACCCACTTCCTCGCGGTAAAAACGCTTCAGCCGATTTTCCACCTTGCCCAGTTCGTAGCGTTGCCAGGTTTGGGCAAATTCATCCGAGCTATTCAGCAAACGAGCGAGAAAACTTTCCCAGTGCGGATCGCCAAGGTGTTCGCCCATTTGCCCTCGAAACATCGCCACCATTTGTGGCATCACGTCGTCCCAGTCGCTCATCGCTTTGCGCCAGGCAGGATGATTGAACGCCAGCCAGATGCAGTTACGATCTTCCACAGCTATCCCGGCCAGATCCACATCCATCAGCGCACACCATGCGGCGTTGTAGCCAAGAATATCGAAACGCGGTGTTTCGATAATCGCCGGTAACTGGATCGCGTCCAGCATCTGCTGATTATGCGCCGCGATTTTGCAGCAGGCAGCGGCCACCCGTACCGATGGCAACGAGTGTCCGGCAAGGGAAAACAGATGCTGCGTCTCGACATCGTTGCACTGCAATGCCGTGGCAATGGCCGTCAGGGTTTTTGGCGAGGCTTTGATATCGCGACCCTGTTCCAGCCACGTATACCAGGTCACGCCGACATCCGCTAACTGCGCCACTTCTTCACGGCGTAATCCGGGTGTACGGCGGTGACGCATATGCGGCAAACCCAGACGATTAGGGTCGAGACTTTCACGACGCGTGCGTAAAAAAGTGCCAAGCAGTTTTCGATTGTTGTATTCAGCCGTGACGGGGGCAGTAGCCGTGCTCATGAGCAGATCTCCAAACGAGACGGGTAGTATTTATACCATGATAAACAAGCACTGGTACCCGTTTAATAGTTAGGTGATGCTATGCCGTACTGCACTTAAAAACAAGGTTAAAACCGATGCAAACATCGCAACTTCAACGCGCGGGACTGGTGGTCCTGCTGGCAGGGCAACTGCTGCCCATGATCGATTTTTCCATTGTCAACGTGGCGCTGGATGCCATGGCGCATACGTTGCGCGCCACATCGATTGAGCTGGCGCTGATTGTCGCCGTGTACGGCATTGCTTTCGCCATCTGCCTGGCGATGGGCGGACGCCTGGGGGATAACTACGGACGTCGTCGGATATTCCTGGCGGGAGTAGGGATCTTTGGTATTGCATCTTTATTATGCGGCATCGCCAACAGTGTCGGTCTGTTGATGTTTGCTCGCGCATTGCAGGGTGTAGGCGCGGCTTTCATCGTGCCGCAAATCCTCGCCACCATGCATGTCACCATGAAGGGCAGGGAGCACGCGCGCGCCATTGGCCTTTACGGCGGCATTGGCGGGCTGGCCTTTATCATTGGCCAGGTGTTAGGTGGATTCCTGATCAAAGCGGATATCGGC
This sequence comes from Pantoea sp. EABMAA-21, assembly GCF_030053335.1. Classification (NCBI taxonomy): domain Bacteria; kingdom Pseudomonadati; phylum Pseudomonadota; class Gammaproteobacteria; order Enterobacterales; family Erwiniaceae; genus Pantoea; species Pantoea sp. EABMAA-21. The sequence goes on along the minus strand of NZ_JASGBX010000010.1, from coordinate 144,619 downwards.
GGCTACGGCTGGCGCAGCGTGTTCCTGATCAACCTGCCGATTTGCCTGTTTGTGCTGATCACCGCGCGACGTTTTGTGCCTGAAACCCACAATCATCAGCGCGTGCCGGTGGATGTCAGCGGCACCTTGCTGCTTGCAGGCGCGATTGGCTGTTTGATGCTAGCGCTGGCGCTCGGTCCGCTGCTGCACTGGTCATGGCCGTGCATTCTGCTGCTGGTGCTGTTCCCGGTGTTATTGCATCGCCTGCGTCAGAGTTCACTGCGTCTGGAAGCAGAAGGTGGTTCGCCGTTGCTGCCCCCTTCGCTGCTGCGTCTGCCAAGCGTTCGTTTTGGTTTAACCCTGGCGGTGCTGTTCTTCTCCTGCTGGAGCGGCTTTATGTTCGCGGTAGCGCTGACGCTGCAGTCAGGCATTGGCTTAACTGCATTTCAGTCGGGAAACGCGTTTATCGCACTGGGCGCTGCCTACTTTGTCGGCGCGATGCGTTCAACGCGCATGGTGGAACGCTTTGGTAAACGCACCACGTTACTGACCGGTTGCGGCATCCAGATGGTCGGTTTGATTGCACTGATCGGGACTTTCCAGTTTGCCTGGCCTGATGTTGGCGTCTTTACCCTGATGCCGGCCACCATCCTGATTGGCTTTGGTCAGTCATTTATCGTCAGCACCTTCTACCGTATCGGCATGAGCGGTGTACCGCATCACCAGGCGGGCGCGGGCAGCGCAGTGTTATCCACCGTACAGCAATCGGCACTTGGCCTGGGCCCGATGCTGCTCGGAGGCGTGTTCACCCAGATAAATGTGCATGGCAATCATTTGGCGGCCATCTCCGGCACCCTTGGCGTCGAGCTGTTAATGATGGTGACGCTGGTGATTCTGACCAGTCTGAACCGTCGCACTTTCCAGCCGGTGACGGCGGAAGGGTAATCCTTATGCTGTGATTTCTGCAGCGGCTTTTCAGCTTACTGTAAGGTAAGCGAAAATCCGTTGATTGCGCTGAATTTACCTTTGGCGCAGTGGTCTTTTTTCCGGAACATATCGCCGCAACTAACGGGCTGAACCGCGTGTTCAGCCCGTTTTTTTGTGGTGCGGCAGAAATGCGTTGAATGGAAAACGGCAGGCTCATAGCAGATGAAAAAGATGTTAACCGGGTTACTTTTCATGGTAACCACCACAGCCTTTGGTGCAGACGATTTCACCCTCAGGGATATTCACTTTGACGGCTTGCAACGCGTCGCACCGGGTGCAGCAATGCTGAGTATGCCCGTACGCGTGGGCGATCGCGTCACACATGACGATATTCGTAACACCATTCGTGCGCTATTTGCCACTGGCAACTTTGAAGATGTGCAAGTGCTGCGCGATGGCGATGCGCTGCTCATTCGTGTGAAAGAACGGCCGGCCATTGCGAGCATTTCCTTCTCCGGCAACAAGGCAATCAAAGAAGATCAGCTGAAGCAAAATCTCGACGCCACCGGTGTGCGGGTCGGCGAAGCGCTGGATCGCACCACATTATCGGATATTGAAAAAGGGCTGGAAGATTTCTACTACAGCGCGGGTAAATACACTGCCAGCGTCGAAGCTGTGGTCACGCCGTTGCCACGCAATCGTGTCGACCTGAAGTTCGTGTTTACCGAAGGTGTATCCGCGAAGATTCAGCAGATCAATATTGTCGGCAATCATGCCTTCTCATCAGATGAACTCATCTCGCACTTCCAATTGCGTGATGATGTGCCTTGGTGGAATTTTATTGCCGATCAGAAATATCAGAAACAAAAACTGTCCGGCGATTTAGAAACACTGCGTAGCTATTATCTCGATCGCGGTTTTGCACGTTTTAATATTGATTCAACGCAAGTGAGTTTAACACCCGATAAGAAAAGTATTTATCTGACAGTCAATATTCATGAAGGCGATGTTTACCATATTTCCGATGTTATCCTGAACGGCGATATGGCGGGACACTCCGCCGAAATTGAGAAACTGGCCCATATACCGCCAGGGGCTTTATACAGCGGTGCCAAAATTACTGAGAACGAAGGCGCGATCAAAGCGCTGCTCGGTCGCTACGGCTATGCTTTCCCGCAAGTCAGTTCTCAGCCTGAAATTAACGATGCAGACAAAACCGTTAAACTGCATGTGAATGTTGAAGCAGGGCATCGTTTCTACGTGCGTCAGGTGAAGTTCAGCGGCAATGACACCTCGAAGGATTCGGTGTTACGTCGCGAAATGCGCCAGATGGAAGGGTCGTGGTTAGCCAGCGATGCGGTTGATCAAGGTAAGGCCCGTCTCAATCGTACCGGCTATTTCGAAAGCGTCGATGTTGATACCCAGCGTGTGCCCGGCAGCCCTGATCAGGTCGATGTGGTGTATAAGGTGAAAGAGCGTAACACCGGCACTTTCAACGTGGGTCTTGGGTACGGCACCGACAGCGGCATCAGTTACCAGCTTGGCGTCAGCCAGGATAACTGGATGGGTACCGGTAATACCGTGAGTTTTAGCGGCACTAAAAACAGTTATCAAACCTATGTTGAGATTGCTGCCACCAATCCTTACTTCACCGTGGATGGCGTGAGTCTTGGCGGTAAACTGTTCTACAACGACTACAGCGCCGAAGATAATGACCTGTCTGAATACACGCTGAAGAGTTTTGGTGCCAGCAGTACGTTAAGCTTCCCGATCAGCGAAAACAGTAATCTGAGTTCAGGGCTGGATTACACCTACAACCGCGTCAGTAATATGGCACCACAGGTCTCGATGTGGCGCTATCTGGGATCGCAGGGCATCCATCCGAAAGTGATCACCACCAATGAAGATGATGATGACGATTACGCCACCAGCGATGAGAAGTTTGTCGCCAATGACTTCTTCTGGAACATTGGCTGGAACTACAACTCATTAGACCGTGGTTTCTTCCCAACGTCGGGGGTTTCCGCTGGCTTTAATACCAAAGTGACGATCCCCGGATCGACCAACAGCTATTACAAAAGTACGCTGAGTGCCAACGCATACTTACCGCTTAGCAGTGACCATCGCTGGGTGTTGATGGGCCGCACCAAAGCGGGCTATGCGGATGGGTTCGGTGGCAAAGAAGTGCCGTTCTACGACAACTTCTACGCCGGCGGCTCCAGCTCCGTGCGCGGATTCTCATCCAATACCATCGGTCCAAAAGCGGCTTATTACAGTTGCACCGGCAGCGAAAGCAGCTATGGCAACTGTTCGGTGAATAAATCGGATGATGCGGTGGGTGGTAATGCGATGGCTGTGGCGAGCGCGGAGTTAATCGTCCCGACTCCATTTGTTAGCGATCGTTATGCGGATTCACTGCGCACCTCGTTCTTTGTCGATGCCGGTACCGTTTGGGATACCAAATGGGAAAATACCGCGGCAACGCGCGCGGCAGGCATTCCGGATTATGGTGATCCGAGTGAAATCCGTGTTTCCAGCGGTCTGGCATTACAATGGCAATCGCCGCTTGGTCCGCTGGTGTTCTCTTATGCCTTGCCGATCAAAAAATATGAAGGCGATAAGTCTGAGCAGTTCCAGTTTAATATCGGGAAAACCTGGTAGTGGTTATTTCTCTGTTAAAGAAAGAAGTAAGATTTACGTTATCTTTAAACAGAGAGAACAGAATAAAATAGCCGTTTGCGTAAAATAGTCAGGGTACGGTGCTTATGGAATGAGTGCCTGCCATCATCGTTGTTATGCATTTTCTATCAATATATTTCGCCACCCATTTGGGTGGCTTTTTTATATTATTTAACCTTCGCTCAGGCGTAATCCGCTTTCTGCATCAAACAGATGAATCTTCTCGGCGTTAAATCCAATACGAATCTGATCGCCACTCACCGCGCTATGACGCCCGGCGATTTGCATATGCATGGCGTGACCGTGCCATTCAAGGTGCAATAACGTTGATTCACCGGTGATTTCGACCACTTTTACTTTAGCTTGTGCGCGAGTTTCGGCTTCCAGTAAATCATGAGGACGCACGCCCAGCGTCACCTTAGCCCCTTCGCGATCGCGTGCCGCCGCATGCCAGCGCAGAGGTAGCGGTTGCCATAAATCCTGGCACTGCACACCCGGAATGCCAGCGCGGGTAATCAATTTCGCCGGTAACAGGTTCATCGGCGGTGATCCGATAAAACGCGCCACGAAGGTATCTGCCGGACGATCGTAGATCGCCAGCGGTGCACCCTGCTGCACAATGCGTCCCTCTTTCATCACCACAATCTGATCGGCCAGGGTCATGGCTTCCACCTGGTCGTGCGTGACATACACCATGGTGGTTTTGAAGCGTTGATGCAGGGATTTGATCTCCGCACGCAACTCCATCCTCAGCTGTGCATCGAGGTTGGACAACGGCTCATCAAACAAGAACACCTGCGGATTGCGCACCATCGCGCGTCCCATCGCCACACGCTGGCGCTGCCCACCGGATAACGCACGCGGATAGCGCCCGAGCAGTTTATCAATGCCGAGAATCCCGGCGATGCGTTCGATTTTGCTCTGCTGCTCTTCGCGCTTCACTTTCTTCACCTGCATATGAAACGCGAGGTTCTCTGCCACCGTCAGATGCGGATAAAGCGCATAGCTTTGAAACACCATAGCGATATCACGATCGGCGGGATCGCGATCGTTGATTGCCACTTTATCCATCATGATTGCGCCATCCGACAGGCTCTCCAGCCCCGCCAGCAGGCGCAATAAGGTGGATTTACCACAGCCGGACGGACCGACCAGTACGGTAAAACTGCCGTCGGGAATGGTAAGGTCGAGCGGATGCAGAACCGATTGTTTGCCGTAGCGCTTGGCCACTTTTACGAGTTCAACACTGGCCATGATTTAGCGCTCCTGTGCGGAAAGTTGCAGTTGATGCCAGTCGGGATAGCGACGTGGCTGGGTACTGATTGCCAGTGACGCCACCGCGATGCCCCATTGCAACGCGGTGGTGATATTCTGCTGATGCAGCAGCGCAGTGAGAAAACCGGCATTAAAGCTGTCGCCTGCGCCAATGGTATCTACCACGGTGACGGGCTTAGCGGGTTGATTGATGTGCTGATGTGATTGCCAGCAACCTGCGCCTTGCGCACCGCATTTGACCACGCAACCGCCGCGGCCGCTGAGTCGTTGTGCGAGTTGGGTGGCGGCCACGTTAAGATTCTCCGCGTCCATTAGGCCCAGCGTTTCGACCTCATTGAGCAGCAGCCAGTCACACAGCGGTAACCACTGCGTCATCTGCTGGCGAACCTCTTCGGTCCACCCCTGCGGCGGCCATCCGGTATCCACGGCGGTGGTAAATCCGCGTTGCTGCAACTCACTCAGTAACAGCGGGTATTCGTTGTAAAGTTGCAGGCACAGGAAGGTGCCACACAGCAGCACGATATCGCCTTCACTGGCACGCAGCGGCAGTTGATTCAGCACATCTTCGGCGGTGAGCCGCACGATATGGCCAAGATTACTGAGGAAGGATCGCTCGTGATCGGAGTGCGTCACACCCACGGTCAGTGAGGTTTCACAGTGATAGCGCGTCCAGTGGGCGACGCTGTGCGGGAAGTAACTGCCCAGCCAGGCGCTTAAGCCGTCATCGCCCTGATTTGCCACCGCACGATGACGCACCTGCATCGCTTCTAACGCTAACGCACAGTTGCCCGCCGATCCGCCCGGTCGCAATTCGCTGTGATTCATCATCACTTCGGTGCCACGCTGCGGCCAGTGGTCGAGGGTGCCCATAATCAAATCGACGTTAATATTGCCGACCACATACAGCGTGGCGGTAGAGTCCATGTTCATCTTCATCCTTTGCTCCCGCCGCTGGCGAGGCCGCTGACCAGTGTTTTCTGCAGCCAGATAGCAATAAACAGCGGTGGTACCGAGGCCAGAATCCCGACTGCTGCGATCAAACCATCATCGGTGGCGCGTCCGGCGGTAAAGCCCGCAATCGTCACTGGCAAGGTTTGTGCTGCGATGTTGCTGGTGAACAGCAGCGCATAGAAAAACTCATCCCACGCCAGCAGCCAGCCAAACAGCGCCGCTGCACCCAGCACTGGTTTTGCCAACGGCAGGGTAATACGCAGCAGTACCTGCCAGACACGCAAACCATCCAGCCGCGCCGCTTGCTCAATATCCTGCGGTAAGGCATCGAACTGGTTTTTCAGCATCCACGTCAGAAACGGCAGGATCAGCGAGCAGTAAACGATGATCAAACCGGGGCGCGTGTTAAGCAGATCAAACTGTTGCAGCAGGAAGTAGAGTGGCAGCACAAACGCCACTGGCGGCACCATATATATAGCGAGCGAGGCAAACAGCCAGCCATCGCGACCACGGTAGCGGGAGAAGCTGAACGCCGCCGGAATGGCCAGCAGCAGACAGATAATCGTCGCCCCGGTTGCCACTAACAGGCTGTTACCCAACGCATGCAGGAACAGTGTGCCGGGTTGGCCGGGTTCCAGTGACATCAATCGGCCGTAGCGACTGAAGTCCCACTGGCGCGGCAACCATTCCAGCGGAACCCGCGTGAGATCGCTGGTGGCGCTGACGCTCATCAGAAACAGCCAGCCCATTGGTGCGAGTACCGAAATTGCCACCAGCAGCGCGGCGGCATATTTGGCTGTGTTGCGTAATTTAGCCTTCATACGCGCTCCCTTTACGGCGCTGACGCCACAACAACAACATATAGAGGGTGATCAGCACGGCGCACAGCAGCGTCATCAGCATGGCGTAAGCCGCGCCGCTGCCCGCGCGCAAATAGCTGAATGACTCCTGATAAACGTAGAAGCTCAGGGTTTTAGTGCTATCGACCGGGCCGCCGCGTGTCATCACATAGATGATGTCGAAAATCTTGAAGGCATCGATGGTGCGCAGTACCAGCGCCACACTCAGCGGGCCGACAATCGCCGGGAAGGTAATGGCACGGAAGCGCCGCCAGGCAGATGCACCATCCAGACGAGCCGCTTCAAACAGATCGTCAGGGATGGATTGCAGCGCAGCCAATACCAACAGCGTCACCAGCGGATAGTTCTTCCAGACGTCGGCGAACATCACCGCATTGAGCGCCGAATCAGGCGACCCCAGCCAGCTGCGATAACCATCGATAATGCCGAGCTGAGTCAGCAGGGCGTTAATGCTGCCGTAGTCGGGGTTAAAGTTGAGACGCCACATCATGGCGTTGACGATGGTCGGCAGCGCCCACGGCAGAATCACCAGCACGCGCAAAATGTTGCGTCCGGCAAATTTCTGATTCAGCAGCAGCGCCACCAACACGCCAATCGCCCCTTCAAACGCTACCGAGACAACGGTGAAGTAGAGTGTGCGCCACAGTGAAGATTGAAAATCAGGATCGGTGATGGCGAACAAATAGTTCTCCACACCCACCCAGGCTGGCACTTCGCCGCTGCCAATGAGGGCAGCATCGGTGAAACTCAGCCAGATGGTGCGCAGCAGCGGCCAGGCGGTGAGCAACAGCATCACCAGCAACATGGGTGCTAACAGCACCCATGCCTGCCGTTGTTCGCGTTGACGCAAACTCAGCATGCTGACCCCTTAACGTAAACGCGCAGCACTTTTATCAACCGTCTGCATGGCCGCGTCTGGCGTGGCGCTGCCCACCAGCACTTGCTGCAGTTGCTGCTGCAAGGTGTTGGAGAGACGGGAATAATCAGCGGTTTCCGGGCGTGAAAGCATCACGTTCAATGATTTGTCCGCCGCCGCGATCAGGCTCTCCTGATTCTTCAGTACCGCAGGATCCTGATATGAGCTTTTCCAGATGGGCAGGCTCAGGGTAGCGTATTTGTTTTGAACCGGTTGCGAAGTCATGTAGCTAATGTATTGCCACGCCTGGTCACCGTGGGTGCTGCCTTTGGCGATGCCGAGCCCCATCGAACCGTTCACCGCACCAAATTTACCCGGCGCATCGCCTGGTGCCGGAACGATACCCACCTGACCGGCCACTTTGCTCTGCTTCGGATCGTTAGCCATGTTGTACATATAGGTCCAGTTCAGCGCGAACGCGGCATCGCCGTTGGAGAAGGCTTTGCGCACATCCTCTTCCAGATATTCGCGTGATGCTGGGTTACTCAGCCCTTCATCCAGCGAACTCTTCATCAGCTTGACCGCCTGCAATGAGGCCGGGCTAGAGAAATCGAGCTTGCCGTTGTTATAGAATTTGCCGCCAAAGCCAGATACCAATGTGGTGTAATCACACACCAGCGCTTCCGCCTGCGACCAGCTCCACACCAGTGGATATTTTACGATGTTCTTTTGTTTGATGATGCGTGAGTCATCAATCACCTGTTGCCAGGTTTGCGGCGGGGTGGTGATGCCGGCTTTCTCCAGCATCGCTTTGTTGTAATAGAGATATTTGGTATCCAGGATCCACGGCATGCCAAGGGTTTTGCCGTTATAGACCACGGTGTTCATTGCGCCGGGGAAGATCTTCTCTTTTTCGTCTGCGGCGATACGGCTGCTGACGTCCTGCAGCAGATCAAATTTGGTGAATTCCGCCGGCCAGATGGCATCAAACAGCACCACGTCATAACCGTTACCGCCTGCGCCACGCGCCGCGACAATTTTGTCGTGCAGCGCTTCGTACGGCACAAACTCCAGATTCACCTGCACATCCGGATGCGCTTTCTGGAACTCCTGCGTCATGGCGCGAATATCATTTTCGCTGTAAGCCGCCTGAGTCATAAACAGCGCATTGAGGGTGGTTGCGGCTGCCGCGCTGCCGGCGCTGGCTAACATGACCGCGATGGCACAGCCTTTCAATGTGGTCGAAAACCGGATTTTCATAACATTTTCCGCCTTGATGCAAGAAGAGGGTGTTTAATTAAATCAATTTGATTGATTTAATAACGCGCACAGGTTGTCAGGTTGCTGCAGCTGACATCAATGAACTAAAGCAAGTGACGTGCCAGGGCATAAATCTCGTTTGCCGCTGCTCACTACTCTGCACAGATTTTTGCGGCTGTCAGGTAAACAGGTTGTAAATTGTGTCGCCGATCATAGATATTGATGCGCTGGCAGTCGCGGGCGTGAGAAGAGGGAAGCAGGATGAAAACATCAGGAACCAATCTGGAGCATGCGCGCGCGCACAATCGCCGTGTGATCATCGAAGCGATCCGCCTGCACGGTGAATTGACGCGGGCTGAGCTGGCGCGACTCACCGCCTTAACCCCGCAAACCGTCTCCAATATCGTGGCTGAACTGGAAGCCGCCGAACTGCTTACCAGCCGCCAACCGCGCAAGCAGGGGCGTGGGCAACCGGCGATTCCGGTAATCCTCAATCCAGCCAGTGCCTTCTCCATCGGCATTCATCTCGACCACCAAACCCTGCTGATCGTACTGGTGGATCTCACCGGTGAAGTTCATTTCCGCCGCCTTATTCTGGTGCAAAAACCCCAGCCCGATGCCACTTTAGCGCGCATTGCGGAGGTGCTGGCAGAGATCAAAACGCAGCTCGGTGACCGCTGGCAGAAAGTCCTGGGGATCGGCGTAGTGATGCCGGGTCCGTTTGGCGTTGAGGGGATTTCCTCGGTGGGTCCCACTACCTTGCACGGCTGGGAGTCGGTCGATATCGAAGCAAGGCTGGCCGAAATGAGCGGCGTGCCGGTCACGCTGGAGAACGATGCCACGGTAGCGGCGATTGGGGAGCGTTTCCACGGCGTTGCGCGCCATCTCAACTCGTTTATTTATCTCTATATCGGCACCGGATTGGGCGCGGGTATTATCATGGATGGTCACGTTTACAGCGGCCATGCGCACAATGCTGGTGAAATTGGGCATGTGGTGGTGGAACCGGGTGGGCGCGAATGCTATTGCGGCAATCACGGCTGTCTGGAACGCTATGTATCACTGCAGGCGGCCTATGAATTCTGTGGGCTGGATCCGATGACGGCATTGCCGGATGATTTGCTGGAGGTGGATCCCGCGGTGTTCGACCACTGGATTGATACCGTGCTGACGCCATTGCGACAGGGGATCAATATGCTGGAGTGCATTTTCGATGCGGAGAGCGTGATCATCGGCGGTATGATGCCCGCCGCACTGCTGGATAAGATCATTCAGCGCCTGCCGCCGCTCTATCAGTCGGTGCGCGGGCGTTATCTTACCGGCTCACGTTTGAAAACGGGCATGACCGGCAGTGATACCGCGGCATTGGGTGCGGCGGCGTTGCCGATTTTTGACGAGTTTAATCCGCAGTTTCAGGTGTTGATGAAATGAGGACAAGAAGGAGCTGGCAAGGCCGGTTCCTGCCCTTAAATGACGTTGAAACAACGGAAATCCTGACTTGCCATCTGCCAGAATACTGTGCCTGACGCCTGCGCTGAGGCAGGTGACTTGATAGGATTTAACCTGCGAAAAATACGCTCAACTTTTGCTGCTCCCGGCCGTGCTCATCCATATTATCCGCCGCCAGCCAGGCCGATATCGCATGCTTCACCTGCGGCCATTCACCATCAATTATCGACAGCCAGTCGGTATCGCGATTGCGTTGTTTGCGTGTCATTGCCTGGCGGAAACGCCCTTCATAAGTGAAGCCAAGACGTTCCGCTGCCCGACGTGAGGCGAGGTTAGTGGAATCACAGCGCCAGGCGACCCGGCGGTAGCCCAGCTCAAATGCCTGTTTCAGTAACAAGTAGATCGCTTCACTGCCCAGCACGTTACGCTGCATCAGCGGCGACCAGGTGACATGACCAATCTCAATCGCACCGTTCTGGCCGTCAATATTGGCGAAACATACCGCACCGACCGCCTGCTGAGTGCGGTGGTCGATCACCGCGTAACTCACCAACCCGCTGTCCTGGCATTTCCCACTGATCCAACTTTCCATTTCGCTTAATGAAGCGGGTTTTGTCGCGCCCAGCCAGGTCCAGTCCCGATCGTCTGGTGCGCTTGAGAAGGAGGCAAACAAAGCGTGACTGTGCGCAGTATCTAACGGTTCAAGCGTACAAAAGCGGCCGTGAAGCGCAATAGCAGGAGGCGCGGCCAGCGGCTGCCAATCTGGCAGAGCAAAACCCATTGGCTGACCATATTGATTCAGTTGCGTCATCGTCTGTCCCTGCTGAGCTGAAAATTATGTGCAAAGGCACTGTGTTGCCTTAATACACTCAGTTTATAACAAGAAAATTATCGGGCGATTTAAAATCTTTTTTACGCATTACCGTAATGACATTTTGTACCACCCATAACTTGCCAACTTGTCTGTCATGGGTGACTGCACACGGAAAATGTAAATGTGTTGTATTGCACTTTAAAACAAACCGCCTACCTTCATCATAATCAATTATCGTAGAAAGGTGTGTTTGAATAAATATCTGAAATACGTTATCCAGTTCATGTAATGTAATGGATGGTTTATTACGCGGATCGTTTAGTCGTTCAAATGCGGCATGGAAAGTAAAATGAATTCTGGCGCAGTCTTCAGCGAGGATGTCATTGATATCAGCTTCCAAATTCAGGAGTTGTTGTTCCGTTATGGTCATAATGCTGCGCAGCAACCTCGCTCAGTTTGCGATTGAGCTCTTCATTTGAGAGTGCATGAACGGTCGTAACATGGGCGCTGTAGCTTAGCGTTCCCATCCGGACATCAAACTCTTCATTATCAAATGAATCGACAAAGACGGCGTTGCCGCTCTCAGCATCAAAGAATGAGGCGTAATTCTGCTCTATTTGCATGTCAAATTTAAACATACAGACTCCCAATCAAGAAATTCTCTTCGATTATAGATGACAGAAATTACACCTTTTATGCAGTTTTAGCGACAAGCCGATAAACAATTCGCGATGAGTTTATTATCCGCTGAGCAATGTGCAATATTTAAATGGTCGAAGTGTTAAAATAATTTCTATTTAAATCATATTGTTAACGGATCCGGTAACGAGAGTTAATACTGTTTAAATGCCATCTGTCTCGATTTTTAATTTTCAACTTGTTAGCTTTACAGTTTCCAAAACAGAGAGTATATGTTGTTAAAACGTGTAAGTAGATTCAGTCACATTATTAAAAAATATATCTCGGACGAGAATCTTCAGAACAAAACAAATGGAGCTAAAATGCAGCCAAATCTACGCGAAGTCGCAGTCAAAAACGTTGAAATCGGTAGTAACGTTACGATTTACCAGCCTGCGAACGTTTATGGCTGCACCCTGCAAGACGATGTCTTCATCGGTCCGTTTGTCGAAATTCAGGCACATACGGTGATTGGAAGAGGCACAAAGGTGCAGTCGCACACCTTTATCTGCGAATACGTTAGCGTGGGCGAAAACTGCTTTATTGGTCACGGCGTGATGTTCGCCAACGATATGTTCCGGGATGGCAAACCCAATGCCGATCGAGAAAGCTGGGCGCGCATCACGCTGGGTAACAACGTCTCAATCGGCAGTGGCGCGAGTATTTTGGCGGTCAGCATCTGCGATGGCGCGGTCATCGGCGCGGGCAGTGTGGTGACGAAAGACATTACGCAGAAGGGCGTTTACGCCGGAAACCCGGCGCGTTTACTGCGGTTGCTATAGTACAAGGAACAGACTGGTTGTTTCGTTTATTTCGGATGTTGTTTGTTTCGTTTGTTTCGATTAGTATTAGAGCGCTGTAATTCACGAACTAAGAAACTGGAAAACTCATGACAAACTCAATTCTGGACAATGTCAGCCTTCCGGCTCAGAAGGAAATTGAGGCCGCTCTACGTGGACAAAGAGAACTGGCGACTTTTCTCTCCACAAAGCTGGAGACACAAGTCATATCCATTCAGGATGCAAACGACGAAACTCACCAAATCGAGTTGCCAACCTCAGCTTTAACGTTGCTAATGAAGGTGTTGGGAGAACTGGCCGTTGGAAATGCGGTGCAGGTCGTTCCGGTTCATGCTGAATTAACCACACAGGAAGCAGCCAATATCCTCAATGTCTCACGGCCTCATATGGTGAAACTATTGGAAGAGGGGAAGCTGCCATATCATAAAACTGGCCGCCATCGCCGCGTGCTTTTTGCAGACCTGATGCGCTATAAAGCTCAGCGCGAAAGTGAAAGTAATAATGCTATGCAGGAGTTGGCTGACTTAAGCCAAGGACTCGGTCTTTACTAATGACTCACTCGCCTTATCCGGTTGTACTTGATGCCTGTGTTATTTATCCAAACATGCTTCGTGACTTGCTTATGCGACTTGGACTAAGTGGTTTATACATGCCTAAGTGGACCGCGACTATCCATGATGAATGGCAACGAAACTTGGTTAAAAATATGCCTGAAGTCACGCCGGACAAGGTTAAGCGTATAGAAGTGCTAATGGACAAAGCGCTTCCTGATGCTCTTGTGACTGGTTTTGAGCCGCTGATTTCTGGGTTATCACTGCCTGATGAAGATGACAGGCATGTGGTTGCTGCGGCAATAAAATGTAATGCAGAAGTCATAGTCACGTTCAATTTAAAAGATTTCCCGGGCGAGAATTTGGATGCGCTGGAGATTGAGGCGATGCATCCGGATGAATTTATTTTAGATTTAATCGATCTGAATCGAGCGCTGGTTTTAAAGGCGGTGCGAGAGCAGCGTACAAGCCTTAAAAATCCAGCAATCGGTTCAGAGGAGTATCTTACCTCATTGTTAAAGCTTGGATTGCCAATGACGGTAAGAGCTTTGGAAGCTTATAGCTTCATGATTTAGCTCGCATAATGCGGGCAGCATTATTGATTTATCTGTTGCGTCTGCTTTAACTCTCCATCACCCAATGCCCGGCGCTCACCTCGCGATAGCGCCGTGTTTCCGGCACAAACCCCAGAGCGCGCACCGGGCTTTTCAGCTCGCTAACGTCCATATGGCGCTTGAGATGACGTCGAGCTGGATCTGGAACCGGCACCGATGACAATAACTTGCGCGTGTAGTCATGCTGCGGATTCTCAAAGATCGCGGCGCGCGGGCCGATCTCGACAATCTCGCCCAACAGCATCACCGCCACGCGATGGCTGATGCGTTCCACCACCGCCATATCGTGCGAAATAAACAGATAAGACAGCCCTAGGCTGCTCTGCAGATCCAACAGCAGATTAATAATCTGCGCTTTGACAGTCACATCCAGCGCAGAGACGGATTCATCGGCAATAATCATTTTGGGGTCGAGCATCAATGCACGGGCAATACAGATGCGCTGGCGCTGACCGCCGGAAAACTCATGTGGATAACGTTTCATCATCGCCGAAGACAAACCCACACGTTCCATCAACTCCGCCGCCTTTTCCCGAGCAGCCTGTTTAGTGCCGAGCTGATGTTGCAGATAAGGCTCGGTCAGGGCTTCGAGAATCGACATCCTTGGATTAAGGCTGGCGAACGGGTCCTGAAATATCATCTGCATCGCCCGACGTAACTGGCGCAGTTCGCTGGAGGAGAGATTTAGCACGTCATAACCGTCGAAAGCGATCTCGCCGGCATCGGCTTTCACCAGCCGGGTGAGGGAGCGACCGGTGGTGGATTTTCCACAGCCGGATTCACCGACCAGCGACAAGGTTTCGCCGGGCATCAGATCGAAAGAGATATTCTCCACCGCATGCACCGCACCGGTTTTGCGGCTTAACAGCCCTTCGTGGATGCTGAACCGGGTGCTGAGGTTTTTCACCGACAGCAGCGGCTGTTGCGAAGCGGGGCGCTCAGGTAGCAGTGCCACCGCATCACCTTTCAGCGCAAACTTCTGCGGCCCCGAAATGCCACGCATCGCGCCGAGCTGCGGCACGGTAGCGATCAGCGTGCGCGTATAATCCGCCGCTGGCGCCGAGAAAATGTCCGCCGTGGTGCCGGTTTCCATCACATCACCTTGATACATCACCAGCGTGCGATCCGAGACTTCTGCCACTACGCCCATATCGTGGGTGATAAACAGTACCGCGGTGCCTTCCTCTTCCTGCAATGTCTTAATCAGGTCGAGAATTTGCCCCTGGATAGTGACATCCAGTGCGGTCGTCGGCTCATCGGCAATCAGCAGTTTTGGCCGCAACGCCAGCGCCATGGCAATCATCACACGCTGGCGCATGCCGCCGGAAAAGTGATGCGGATAATCATCGAAGCGTTTAGCGGCATTAGGAATGCGCACTTTCTCCAGCAGCTTCACCGTCTCTTCCCGCGCCGCCCGCTTACTGATGTTGCGATGGTTGATCAGGACTTCAGCGATCTGGTGACCAATGGTGAAAGAGGGGTTGAGGCTGGTCATCGGCTCCTGAAAAATCATCGCCACGGCGTTGCCACGAATATCGCGCATCGCTTTTTCGCTCAGATTCAGCAGGTCCACGCCGTTCAGCAGCACTTTGCCGGTCACGCGCGCGTGGCGCATATTCAGCAAGCGCATAATCGCCATCGACGTCACGCTTTTGCCCGAACCCGACTCCCCGACAATCGCCAGCGTCTCACTGGCGTTGATGGTCATCGATACGTTCTTCACTACCTCACGCCACTGATCGTCATGGCGAAACGCAACGGTGAGGTTTTCTACCTGCAAGACCGGCTCGTGACTCATTTGGCCGCCACAAAGCGAGCCGAACGGGTGCTGACCGGCAGAAATTCAAAGTCAGTGTCGAAAGGATAGGCAGGCTGCAGTTTACGTTTACGCGCCAGACGTTCGACGTACTGATCCACCACGCCTTCAGACAGCGCCATCAGGTTAGGATTAGCAAGTGGTGCCAGTTCCGGTGACAGATAACCCGATTTCACCACCACAATTTTTGCCTGCGCAGGATGAAGCCCCAGCAATTCAAAATCAGCGATATTGTGATAAGGGCGACGACGATCGGCGACCACCACCGTAATGCCGCCGGTTTTCAGCAGCGCCTGTTTAGCCAGCGAACGCGCATCATCACTCACCAGCAGGACTTCAAATTCTGCAGTAACTTTCCCCCCTGCGGGATCGAGCGTGGCACCGATCGTCAGAGTGAGTTTCGCCCCAACGCCTGCCGCAAAAGCAGCATCGGTGGCCGGTTTATCGGTGATTCCGGCGACGATCACATCCTGCGCGCCCTGGCGAATCAACTCTGCCAGCAGATTGGCACGATCGCCCACGCCACCACCGGTCGGGTTATCGCCCGAGTCGGCCAAAATCACCGGTGCAGTTTCACTGGCGATGGCCATTTTCACGCACTCTTCGGTGCTGCCTGTGACGCAGCCGAAGACAAACTCGTCGCGCGCCTGCCAGTATGCCAGCGCCAGTTTTGCTGCCTGTTCGGAAAGCACATCGGCGTCGGTACCGGTCATGATCGCCGCCGCAGTGGCGCGCGGTTCATCGGCCCAGACATAGCCGACCATCAGCGACGCATCCCAAATGTGGTCGATTTCATTGATACGCGGCAAACGCGCATACAAACTTTTTGCCGGTTCATCTTCGGTACTGGTGCGCTCACCGGGCAGCACCACCGGAATCGGTGCCCAAATCACACCGGGTTTCACGCCGGTTTGCAGGCTTTTCACCAGCATCGACACGGATCGACGCATGGTTTCTTCCACATCGATGTGCGGCGCCGTGCGATAGGTTGAGAACATATCAATGGCATCGATGATGCGCTGCGTCACGTTGCCATGCAGATCGTAACTGACGGTGATCGGACAATCCGGGCCGACCAGTTCGCGCGTGGCAGTAATCCAGTCACCTTCG
Organism: Pantoea sp. EABMAA-21; assembly: GCF_030053335.1. Lineage (NCBI taxonomy): Bacteria > Pseudomonadati > Pseudomonadota > Gammaproteobacteria > Enterobacterales > Erwiniaceae > Pantoea > Pantoea sp. EABMAA-21. The sequence goes on along the minus strand of NZ_JASGBX010000010.1, from coordinate 128,000 downwards.
GCATCTTCCATCCCTTCCACATACACCGCGCCGTGCATGGCGAGGTAGACGCCGTCCACCGGCAGCTGGGCTTGCAGACGGGTGAGAAAATCCTGCCTGAAGTCATCATAAGTGACCCGCGCCACCGGGCCACCGGCGATGGCGCGCGCATGGAAGGTCGGCAGAAATTCGGCATCGTAATTCTGCAGGAAAGCAAAGTAGGGGTTGGTCAGCAGATCGTCACCGCGCACGATGCGGAAGTCGTCGGCATAGTTCAGCACCGGGTTATACGTACTGCACTCCGTATGAATGCCACCAAAAGCAATGCGCATACAGCCTCCGCTAGTCGGGTAATTGAATGATAAATCGATATGCTGCCACGCTTGCCGCGGCGCGCGCCCAGCTCTGTTCGCTGATCACGATGCTGGAAATCGGGGTTTTGCCCATAATCGACGGCAACACGTGGCTATCGATGGATTGCATCACCACGGTTTTCAGTAAGCCGTCAAAAGCATCGGGTTGATGTGCGATGACGATCAATTCGGGATCGTTCATCTGAATAATGTTGGCGATCGAGAGGCCCAGCGCGTGACCAGCCTGATGCAGAATGGCGATGGCGGCACTGTTGCCTTTCACCGCCAGCGCTTCCAGTTCGGCGATGGTTTGGCTCTCCAGTGCTTTATCGCGCATGCTCTCGCGAATCGCGGTCAGCGAGGCGAGAGTATCCAGGCAGCCGCGTTTGCCGCATCGGCAAGGGCGTCCGCCGGGTTCGATGGTGCAGTGGGCGATTTCACCGGCCCCGCCGTGTGCGCCGCGATGCAGTTGACCCTGGAAGAAGTGTGCGGAACCGATGCCGTCACCATGGGAAATCAGGGTGAAGTTGCGCGCTTTTTTCGCCACGCCGAAGATCTTCTCGCTGACGGCCAGCGCTTTGGCATCGTTCTCCAGCGAGACGTCCAGCCCGGTTTGCTGTTTGAGCATGTCGGCCAGCGGGACATTCTTCCAGCCCAGAAGCGCTGATTGCACGCAAATTGCCTGATTTTCATCGACAAATCCGGAGAGCGTAACGCCCAGGCCAATTAATTGATCGGCTGAAATGCCTTTCTGCGCAATCAAATCGGGAATCGCTGCTGCTAGCGTCACAGTCAGCTGTTGGGGATCAGGATCGAGTGGCATGTGCGTGCTCGCCAGCACCAGTCCATGCATATCAATCAGCACTAAAACGACGTACTCGCCGAGTAGCGAGGCGCCGAGAAAATAGGCGCTGTCAGCACGCATTTTTAATAATACCGATGGCCGACCCTGACCACTGGATTCCGCCAGGCTCTCTTCCAGCAATCCGGCATTCAGCATCTCTTTGACCAGTGGGCTAATCGCGGCTTTGCTCAACTTCATATTTTCCGCAATAGCAGTGCGGCTCATGCCGTGCGAGGCAATAAGCAGACGCAAAATTTGCTGCTGGTGGGCATTGAGCATGTTGGTTCTCACTGCATTAGCGATATGACCTGACAATAATGAGGCTGGAAAACAAATTCAACGATATTTAGTTAATTTTCTGAACGCAGATCTAACTATAAGTAAAATATATGAACTTACGTATTGGCTTTTGTTCAGAGAGTGTGCCTTATATAGCGTTGTTAATTCACCTAACATTTCAATGATTCATTGAGGGCCTTCATGCAAAGCACATTCAAGCATTTAAAGGTACTGACGCTGGCCGGTTGTATCATGGCGTCACTGGCAAGCTCGGCGGCAATGGCCAGCCAGCTGGTGATTATGCAAAACGAACCGCCACGCAGCATGGATCCGGGCAACCAGACCGCTACCTTTACCGGCACGGTGCTCGATCCCATGTATGAAGGCCTGACGCGTCTGGGTGATGACGGCAAGATTATCCCTGCGCTGGCGCTCTCCTGGAGTGCGGATAGCAGCGGATTACACTGGACATTCAAGCTTCGCCCCAATGTGAAATTCCACGATGGCACGCCGTTTAATGCCGATGCGGTAGTGGAAAACTTCCAGCGCCATTTGGATACCAAACGCGGTCTGGCGGGCAGCGGTAAAGTTCGCACCTTTATTCAGGATGTGAAGAAAACCGATGATTTAACGGTTGAGTTTGAGCTGAAAAAAATCAATCCCGCCTTTTTAACCGTGCTGGCATCGGGACCAGGATTAATGGTCAGCCCTACCGCAGATAAAGCAGGCAGCATCAATAATAAAGCGGACGGCACCGGGCCTTATAAGCTGGAACAATATAAATCTGGCGAATATGTGCTGGAGAAAAAGAACAGCGATTATTGGGGTCAATCAAACGGCCCTGATGAAATTAAATGGACGTGGAGCAGTGAGCCTTCCGTGATGAATATGGCGCTGCAATCCGGCCAGGTCGATATTATTAACCCGGTGCCACCGCAATTCGCCGGCATGTTGAAAAACAATGCCAACGTTAATTTAAAACAGTCGCCGGGTGCGGCCGTGTTCTGGGTGGATCTGAATACGCAAAGCAAAGCGTTGAGCGACGTGCGCGTGCGTCAGGCGCTGAACTTTGCTACCGATCAGCAGGCGCTGGTGAAAGCCATCATGTTTGGTTATGCACAGCCGGCTAACTCTTCACTGGCACCGGTCGATGCCAACTACGATAAGAATCTGAAGGATTATCCTTACGATGTGCAGAAAGCCAAAGACTTGCTGAAAGCGGCGGGTTACCCGGATGGCTTTAGCATGTCAATTGCTGTTCAGGCACCCGATGCGCGCACCGCGCAGGTGTTGCAGGGGCTGTGGGCTAAAATCGGCGTGAAGTTGAATGTGCGCCAGATGGAAAGCGGCGTCTGGACCAAAGCCGCCTTCGCCGATGCCAAAGAGAAAGCCCAGCAGGGCACTGATGCAGTATTGGCGTCGTGGTCATCCGGTTTATACGGTTCCGACTTGCAGCTGCGCCCGCTATATCACAGCGCCAGCTTTGCACCGGGCGGCGCGAACCTCGGCTTCTTTAGTGATAAGCAAACTGATGACCTGATCGATACCGCCGCCTCCACGCTTGACGATGCGAAACGCAAAGATCTCTATTTCCAGGCACAGAAACAGATCAGCGGGCTGGCTCCGCAGGTGCTGCTGTTCTATCAGGATGATCTCTACGCCTCGCGCAAAAACATCAGCGGCGTCACCATGCAGCCTGGCGGACAGATTGTGGTTCGCGATGCAGTGAAGAACTGATAGATGAAAGCGTATGTCGCGAAAAAGGTGCTCTCGCTGCCGCTGATTATTTTCGGTGTGTCGATCATCGTATTTATCGCCATCCGCGCGTTGCCGGGGGATCCGGCACGCCTGATGGCGGGCCCGGAAGCGCCGCAGGAAGCGGTGGATAACATGCGCATCCGGCTGGGTTTGGATCAGCCGCTGCCGCTGCAGTACATCAAATTTGCTACTGAAGCACTGCACGGCAATCTGGGGGAATCGTTGCAGTCACAGCGCCCGGTAATCACCGAAATCAGCGAGCGTTTGCCCTACACCTTGTCGCTGGCGGCGCTGGCCTATCTGCTGGCGATTGCTATCGGCGTGCCTGCGGGCATGACCGGGGCGATCTATCGCCAGCGTATTCCCGATCAAATCGTGATGGTGCTGACCATTGCGGGCGCATCGATAGCCAACTTCTGGCTCGCGCTGCTGGCGATGAACTACTTTGCGGTGGAACTCGGCTGGTTGCCGCTGTTGGGCGCGGACTCCTGGAAGAACTACGTGATGCCGACCGTCACGCTGGCGATTTTACCCATGGCGATGATTGCCCGCATGACACGCTCCAGCATGCTGGATGTGCTGAGTCAGGACTATATTCGTACCGCCAAAGCCAAAGGCTTATCGTCGGCGAATATTCACTGGAAACATGCGCTGCGCAACGCCTTGATCCCGATTGCCACCATCGTCGCACTTAACTTCGGTAGCCTGATTGGTGGCGCCGTGGTGACGGAGTCGGTGTTTAACTGGCCAGGCATTGGCCGCCTGCTGGTGGATTCGGTGAAGTACCGCGACTACCCGGTGATTCAGGGCGTGACGCTGGTGGCGGTCACCGGCGTGGTGCTGATGAACCTGGTGGGTGAAATATTGATTGGCCTGCTCAATCCAAAAATAAGGTTCGACTGATGAACAGCCTCGATACCTCTTTGCTGCCGACACGATCGCGCCGTCGCCAGTTCCTGCGCATGCTACAAAACAATCCGTCGATAGCGATTGGCGGCGGATTGGTGCTGCTGGTGGTGCTGGCCGCGGTGTTAGCACCGCTGTTAACCCATTGGGATCCGATCGAACAGGATCTGCTGAACACCTTGCAGGCTCCCTCTGCTGCGCACTGGTTTGGCACGGACGACTATGGCCGCGACATCTTCGCCCGCGTGATTTATGGCGCGCGCATCACGCTGTTCGAGGTTTGTCTGAGCGTGGCGATTTCGATGGTGATTGGCATTCCGCTTGGCATCATCTCCGGTCTGGCAGGACGCAAAATCGATGCGCTGATTATGTGGGTGATGGATATTATTTTCGCCTTTCCTGGCATCGTACTGGCGATTTTGATTGTTAGCGTGCTGGGCGAGGGACTGGCCAATATGCTGATTGCCATATCGCTATTCTCGATTCCGGTCTATGCGCGCCTCAGTCGTAACCTGACGCTCGGCCTGAAAAACATTGAGTACATCGAAGCCGCACATATGTTGGGCGTGCGCTATCCGCGCATCATCACCCATTACATTCTGCGCAACTCAATCGGACCGCTGATTGTGCAATCGACGCTGACGGCGGGCGCAGTGGTGCTGTCGGCGGCCAGCTTGTCGTTTCTGGGGTTAGGCGTGCAACCGCCGATGCCGGAGTGGGGCACCATGATGAGTGATGGACGCAACTTCCTTGGGCTGAATATTTACGTGTCGCTGTTCCCCGGACTGGCGATTTTGATTACTGTGCTTGGCTTTAATGTGCTGGGCGACGGCCTGCGTGATGTGATGGATAAACGTTTATGAGTACAACACCGGCAGTGATCTGCCTCGATCTGGGCGGTTCGTTCGTGAAGTTGGGTGTAATGGATGCGCAGCAGCAGCTGACGATCCTCGATCAGCAAAAAATCCCGGCAGACAGCTGGCCGGATTTTACCGCGCTGGTGAGCCGCATGATCCAACAACATCAGCATTTCAGCACGGATTCACCGCTGGCGATCTCCACTGCGGGCATCGTGGCACCGGATAGCGGTGAGATGTTTGCCAGTAACATCCCAGCCTTTCATCAACGCAACCTCAGCCAGGCGCTGGGAGAGTTACTGCAACGTAAAGTGATCGTGCATAACGATGCCGACTGCTTCACTTTCGCGGAAGCGCAGGCAGGTGTGGGCAAAGGGCACAAAGTGGTGTTTGGCGCCATTCTCGGTTCCGGCGTCGGCGGCGGTTTGGTGGCAGATGGGCGAATCATCACCGGACAGAATGGCCTGACGGGTGAATGGGGCCATGGTCCGATTACGCTGACCGAAGTGGACATTGAAGGCGAGACAATACGCTTGCCGCGCCAGCCTTGTCCCTGCGGTCAAAAAGGCTGTCTCGATAGCTACGGCGGCGCGCGCGGGCTGGAGAATCTCCATCGCACTTTGCATGACGTTAATGCGAGCAGCATCGACATTATCGCCGGCTGGCAACAGCAGGAAGTGCAAGCTAATCGCACCGTTCAGGTGTGGTTACAACTGGTGAGTCAGCCGCTGGCTTACACTATCAATATCACCGGTGCATCGTTGGTGGCGGTGGGCGGAGGATTGGCTTCGGTGACAGCGTTGATGGAAGCATTGAATGAGGAAGTGCAGCGTTATGTGTTGCGCAGCACTCAGCATCCTTTGGTGGTGCCCGGCGCGTTTGCCCATAACGGCGGAATGATCGGCGCGGCGCTGCTGGCGCGGCAGGTTGCTTAACGAAAATGCACACACTGCAGCGGTGCCGGTCAACATACCCTTGCTTTGCGCCGTGTTGGGCGCAAGGCGGCTAATCAACGATTAATTAGCAGCCACATAATTCTCTGCCATCGAATTTTCATTTAAATCAGTTATCATGTTCCGCTAAATCCTTTCAGTCTCAACGATGGTGGCCTTCAATGCCGCCACGATTGTGATTGGATTCTTCACCTGCGTTACTGGAAAACCATGTCATCTGCACAACCTCAACTTAATCAGCTGCCGGAGCAGGCATCGCTGCCACGCGCCAGTGTGCTCAAAGCGCTGTTTGCGCTCGGCACCGGTGGCTTTGCCATTGGTACCGGCGAATTCGTCATCATGGGCCTGCTGCCCGATGCCGCCACCGGCCTCAATGTTTCTATCCCTACGGCGGGCCACCTGATCAGTATCTACGCGCTGGGCGTGGTGATCGGCGCACCGCTGTTGGCTGTGCTCGGTGCTCGCGCTTCACGTCGTAACTTCCTGATGACGCTGATGGGCCTGTTTGCCGCGGGTAACCTCTTTAGCTCGGTAGCACCGGGTTACTACTCAATGCTGCTGGCGCGTTTCCTCGCCGGTTTCCCGCACGGCACGTTCTTTGGTGTCGCCGCATTGGTCGCTGCTGGATTGGTGGAGCGCAGAAAACGTGCTCAGGCCGTTTCGATGGTGCTATTTGGCCTGACGATCGCCAACCTGCTTGGCGTGCCTGCGGTTACCGCGATTGGACAGGTGTTTGGCTGGCGTGAAGCGTTCGCCATTGTTGGCGTATTAGCGCTGTTGACCATGGTGCTGGTGGGCATGTGGGTGCCGAACGTGGCGGGTGACAAAACCGCCAGTCCGTTGCGTGAACTCTCGGCGCTGACGCGCAAGCAGGTGTTGCTGACGCTGGCGATTGGTGCGATCGGCAGCGGCGGCTTGTTCTCGGTGTTCAGCTACGTGAAACCTACGCTGACCGAACTGGCACAAATGCCAGTGAGTTGGATTCCGGTGGTGCTGGCGCTGTTTGGACTCGGCATGATTATCGGCAACGTGGTGGGTGGTCGTCTGGCGGATCGTGGACTGGAGAAAACCATTCGCATGGTGCTGATCTGGTCGGTGCTGGTGCTGAGTGCCTTTGTGTTCACCGCGCACTATGCGTTTGCCGGTTCACTCAACGTGATGCTGGTCGGTACCATGGTGGCGCTGGCGAGCGTGCTGCAAATCCGATTAATGGATGTGGCGGGCGATGCGCAGACCATGGCGGCGGCGCTAAATCACTCGGCATTTAACCTGGCGAATGCGCTCGGCGCATGGCTGGGTGGCGTGACCATTTCTGCGGGCCTTGGCTGGCAGTCTACGGGTTGGGTCGGTGCGATTCTGGCGGTGTTGGGCTTGTTGATTCATGGTATCGCGGTGCGCGATGCACGGAGAAAGTCGATTACGTTTGCGCATGAAAGCGCCTAGTTGATTCTTATCGGGCGGCCATCAGGTCGCCCGTTTCATTATCCTGCCAACTTTTCCTGCAAAAACGCCATAAATACTCGATTCACTTCGCTGCGCTGACGATGCTGTGGATAGAGCGCGTTCAGGTTAAGTGAGGAAGGCTGCCACTCATCCAGCACGATCATCAAATCACCGCTGGCTAAGGCCGGTGCCACGATAAACTCCGGCAGCAGAATCAGCCCCAATCCGGCCACCGCCGCATCACGTAACATCTCACCGTTATTGCTCACCATCGGGCCTTGCACCGCCATCACCTTGCGTTGTTCACCGTTAAACAGTTCCCAGCCGGTCTGACTCTCACGGCCGTAACGCAGGCAAGCGTGATGGAGCAGATCCTCCGGTTCACGTGGTGCGCCCGCGCCCTGAATGTATGACGGACTGCCGCAGATCACGCGGCGAAATACGCCCAGATGTTTGGCGATCAAGCTTGAGTCGGGCAGGGTGCCAATACGGATCGCCATATCAAAGCCTTCACCGACCATATCGACGTAGCGGTCCGCCAACTCCACCTGGAACTGCAATCCGGGGTGCTGACTGAGGAACTCGGCGATATACAGTGACAAATGGCTGATGCCAAACGACATCGGAACACTAAGACGAAAGCTGCCTTGCAACACCTGTTGCCGGCCAGATACCGCCTGCTGGGCTTCCTGCACATCATCGAGAATACGTTGCGCATGTTGGGCAAAGAGTTGGCCGTTATCCGTCACCGACAGTTTACGCGTGTTGCGATTCAGCAGACGCGCACCGAGTGATTCCTCCAGCGCGGCAATACGGCGGCTGACGTATTGCTTCGACAGCATCAACTGTTCGGCGGCGGCGGTGAAGTTACCGGCTTTAATTACTGCGACATAAATACGAAGATCTTCTATCTGCATATTGTCCACTTTTCGGTGACAGTCATTGTCAGTTTAGCGCATTGTTGGGCAAATTAGTTTACGTATACTTGTCCTCATTCGGAAGGGCAAGCGTCTTTCCACCGCACATTTGAGGAGCAAACCATGATTGAACAACGTCTGTCAGAACAACGCGGAGTGGGTGACCACGGTTGGCTGAATTCACATCACACTTTTTCCTTCGCGAATTACTGGGATCCTAAACAGACCGGCTTCTCCGATCTGCTGGTAATCAATGACGACCGTGTCGCACCGGGTCGTGGCTTTGGTGCGCATCCACACAACAATATGGAGATCATCTCCTATGTGCTGGACGGCGCGCTGGAGCATAAAGATTCAATGGGCACCGGTTCGGTGATCGTCCCCGGTGATGTGCAGTTGATGAGCGCGGGTAGCGGTGTGACGCACAGCGAGTTCAACCACTCGAAAAGCGACAACGTGCACTTCCTGCAAATCTGGATTGTACCGGGCGAGCGCAACACCCAGCCGGGCTATCAGCAGATCTCCGTGCCAGAGAGCGAGAAACGCGGGCAACTGCGTTTGATTATTTCGCCGGAAGGGCAAGAGGGCAGCCTGAGCGTACGTCAGGATATCCGCATCTATGCCGGTTTCTTTGATGGTGCTGAGCAGCAGACCTTCGCACTGGATGCCGATCGTTACGCCTATATTCATGTGGCGCGCGGCAGCATCGAAGTTAACGGTGTGAAATTCAAAGAAGGTGACGGTGCGCGAGTGCGTAATGAGAGCGCATTGCACTTCGCCCATGGTGATAACGCAGAGGTGCTGCTATTCGACCTGCGTCCGCTGGAAGTGAATCATCCACAGCGTTAAAACAAGCCAGGGCGTCTTAACGGACGCCCTGAAGCCTATGCGTTTTGCTTGCTTAACGTCGGCATGAATGAGCAACACAATGCTGCCTATGTCGCGCTGACCGGTTTGCTTAAGCTTCAGTGAGCTTTCAATCAAGCTTCCATCTTGATGGCGAGTTGAAGAAGGGACGTACCAGGGTTCGCCCCTTATCAGCACCGCCTTACAACAGCGACTGCGGTGCGACCGGTTTGCCGGTTTTCAATGACTCGAGCGCTGCATCCGCCAGCAACAACGCCTGCAACCCATCATTCCCGCCGGGGTACTGGCCTTCGCCTTTTGCCAGCGCCTCAATGAGGGTCGCCAGTTCATTGCGGTAAGCATCGGCATAACGCTGCAGGAAGAAGTGCTGCGGCTTCTGTGCCACCACGCCATTTGCCACGGATTTCACCAGCTGTGATTCCAGCTGATTCGTTACCTGCAACATCCCTTCGCTGCCGTGTACTTCAATACGCTGATCGTAGCCGTAGCTGGCACGACGGCTGTTGGTGATCACCGCCATCTTGCCGCTGGCGCAAGTGAGGGTGACAACGGCGGTATCGACATCGCCCAGCGCTTTAATTTCGGGATCAACCAGCGCCGCCGCGCTGGCATATACCGATACCGGCTCTTCATTTAACAACCAGCGCGCCATGTCGAAATCATGAATCGTCATATCACGGAACAGGCCGCCAGAGACTTTAACGTACTCGGCAGGCGGTGCGCCTGGATCACGCGAGCTAATGGTCACCAGCTCGGTTTCACCAATCTCGCCATCACGCAGACACGCCTGCAAATGCGCCATGCTCGGGTCAAAGCGACGGTTAAAGCCAACCATCAATGGCACGCCTGCTTCACGCACCGTGGCTAAACAGCTCTGCACGCGCTGCAAACTTAAATCCACCGGCTTCTCACAGAAGATGGCTTTTTTGGCGCGCGCGGCGGCTTCAATCAAATCTGCATGGGTGTTAGTGGCGCTGCAAATCGCCACCAGATCAACCGAACTGTCTGCCAGAATGGTGTCGAGATCTGCCACTTTGGCACCGTATTTCTCTGCCAGCACATTAGCAGCAGGGGCGTAGACATCCATCACATACGCCAGACGACATTGCGGATGCGCGGCGATATTCCCAGCGTGGATCTGTCCAATACGGCCAGCACCTAAGAGAGCAACATTGAGCATTTTTTAATTCCTATGAGGGCGACAGGTGATGGCGCTATTAAGCGTATTGGTGAAGTTTTAAGTCAAAGCAAAGCCTGAAACGGATGCTAAAAGGATGAGGCCGATCACATGAAAATTTGAGGTTAATGACCTCAAATATATGTTTGTTCGCTGGATTCATGGAGTTATAACAATTTGATTATCAGTGACTTATCAAGCTACTGTTTCATCCATGAGGTGAAGGACATCAGGAAATATCATGACGCTGCAAAACTGGAAATCGCCATCCATTAAAGCCATCGCGCAGGAAGCGGGCGTGAGTCCTGCCACCGTTGACCGTGTGCTCAATGGCCGGCAAGGCGTGCGCGAGGTGACGCGCAAGAAAGTTGAAAATGCCATGGTGCGGTTAGGACTGAGTGGCACAGAAGACCCTCGCGGAGCGGCAAAGCGTATCGCGATTGTGTGTGAATCCGGCACCAGCTTTGTCGCGCAGCTTGAGTTTCATGCACGCGCGGTAATGCGCGAGCGTCCGCAACTTCACATCACACTGGATACGTTGCCGAGTGCGCAATTCCACGCTGACCGCTTTAGCAAGCTGATTGAACGCCGCGCTACTGAAGCCAGCGGCATTATTCTGGTGTGTCGCGATGACGTGAAGATCAACCGTGCGGTTAAAGCCGCCATTGATGATGGTGTGCAGGTGATTTGCCTCACCAGCGATCTGCCCAATTCGCGGCGTACTGCTTATGTGGGTATCGATCAGACCGCTTCAGGCGCGACTGCCGGTTGGTTTATGGGCCGCATGCTGCCGCCGCAGCAACCAGGCAATATTCTGCTGATTTGCAGTTCGACCTATCGCACCCAGGAGGAGCGCGAGATCGGCTTTCGTCGCGTGCTGCGAGAGGCTTTCCCGTGGCTGACGATTCGCGACCGCGTCAACATTAACGACGAAGCCGCAACCGCCTGGCACAGCGTGAAAAAGTGGCTGGAAGAGGGCAAACCGCTGGCCGGAATTTACAACACGGCGGGCGGCAACGAAGGCGTAGCTAAAGCGTTAGAGGCATTTGGTGTACAGGATCAGGTGATCTTCGCCGGGCATGAGTTGAGTGAATCGAGTCGCTTGCTGCTGGAGAAAGGGACCATGGATATGGTGCTGGGGCATGACATGCGGCGCGAGATCGAGCAGTGCCTGGCGATATTTGAAAAGCCGCTGAGTGAGCGCTTGCCGGAGGATGTGAAAACGCCGCTGCTAATTTATCACCGCTATTCTTATTTTTCTTGAACTTCAATCAGCTAGATTTCCAGTACCCTTGAAACATGCTTATTTTCAGCATGGTGTTGAAATATTGTGCAGCTGACGTATCATGTAGTTATGTTTCTACATTCTCAGGAGGCTGTTATGGGTATCTCAACAATTTCGAGCCGTTCGTTCAATCAGCAGGTATCAGCTGCGAAAAAACTGGCGGAGGAAGGCCCTGTATACATCACTGATCGCGGAGAACCAGCCCACGTATTGATGACGTTTGAGGAATATAAAAAGCTAACGGGTACACGACGCAATATCCAGGATGCACTTGCTATGCCCGGTGTCGCTGATATCGATTTTGATCCTCAACGAGTGGACATAGACTTCAGGGATGTGGATTTTTCATGAGATATTTGCTTGATACCAATGTCATTTCGGAAATGCGTAAGGCAAGGACGCCCAAAATTGATCCACAAGTATCCAACTGGACGGATACGGTAGATGCGGGTGATATGTTCATATCAGCGATTACGATTATGGAGATCGAAAAAGGCATCCTTCAGGTGTTGCGAAAGGATGTGCGTCAGGGAGAAATGCTACGCGAATGGTTTGCATCAGTGGTATTACGTGAGTTTTCAGGCCGTGTACTGCCTTTTGATGCCGAAACTGCCATTTATTGTGCGAGCCTCCATGTACCCGACCAACGTTCCGCGAATGATGCAATGATCGCGGCCGCTGCCTTTCGTCATGATATGACTGTAGTTACGCGAAATACCAGGGACTTTGAAGGACTAGGCGTTATGTTGCTCAATCCATGGGAGTGGCAATAACATCATCAGAACACATTTAAGAACCAGAATAAAATAATAAGACTAATAAGACTAATAAGACTAATAAGACTAATAAGCGATATGTAGCTATTTTAATTGCAGGGTTATTTAATTGAACGAAATCCGGCGCTTTTATTGACCGGTATCTATCAGCCTCGTATTTCTTATATCCAGGTCAATAACTGTATTATCGAACTAAATGTCATTTACCAACGTCAATGAATTATTAATGCAGAGGGGCTGAGCCTTCATTTGCTCTGGCAGTTTATCCATGTCCAACCCCTTCGATTTCGTCCCTTGCGGCTTCAATCACCCGCTCTGAGTGTTTAGCCAACATATCCTGTGGGCGTTGACCACCAAGAAAGCTGTTCACTGACAAGAACCAGAACGCTATTCCCCAACCATCTTTATGATCTGCGAATATCTTCAGCACATCAGAGAGCGCTTTCAATGGTCGAAATTGCGTATTGCGATCCAGACCGTAATCCGGGAAGTAATCAATGCCATTGTGGTGAATCGCAAATATCTGGCCGCTTTTTTTCCATTTGTTCGGTTGAGCACTGGGATTGGTAGTACTCAAACCGGCTAACTGCGAGACGTCAGCGGCGGTTAACCAGTTCCCACTTTCCAACACGGCTTTACGTGCTTGCAACAGCATGGCCGCTTCTTTCATCAGGTGTGGTGAGGCAGGGGCCTTGGGCAGCATCGATCCAACCAATATCTCGAGTGACTGCTTCTCCTGCCACTCTTTAAAAACTTCAAACATGGTTAAAGCTACAGTAGAAATATTTTCTGTCAGCGCCCAGCCGCCGCAATCCGGTTGCTTGGTTTCCTACAAGATATAAGCGGCAGGGTGGAGAACGGCGGTAGACATCAAGTCGAAAGCAGGGCGCGCTTAAACGAGAAAATATGAGCACGGGCCGCATCGGCCGCGCGTTGCTTATCGCCAGACTTCAGCGCCTCAATAATCTCATTATGCTCCGCAATGACTTCATCCATATGGACAACATTGGACAACGTTGTCGCCCAAAAGCGCTGTGCCTGCGCATGAATCACACTCAGAATATCTGACAGCCGACTGTTTCCGGCGATATCGGCCAGCACCTGATGAAATTCGCGATCCAGCAACATCATTTCCTCGCGACTACGTGATTCGCTCGCTCTGGCGATTTGCTGGTTCAGTTCGCGCAGCTGTTGAATGTGTGAATCAATAACTTTCTGACTGGCTAGCTCAACACACAGGGTTTCATTGACCAATCTCACCTCAATTAACTCCAGTGCATCATCTATCGACAAAGGTGCCACCATCACGCCTTTGCGCGGGATGATCTGCAACAGCCCCTCGGTGGCCAGCCGATGAATCGCTTGATTGATCGGCGTCCGACCCATTGCCAAATCATCCATCACCTGAGCGGTATTTAAATACTCCCCTGGTTTGTAGCGAAGCGTGATGAGCTTGTGCCTGAACGCCAGATAAGCCTGTTCATTCAAAGAGAGGCTCTTTTCCCGGCTGGCTGGGTTCACATTTTCAGTAACTGACTCACTCATCACGACGTTCCTTTTTTTGCCAATGAGACATATTACACAAAAATCTGGCATGAAAATCGCTAGTTTGAAAACACAGTGAAATTTCACAGTGATTTTTCAAATGGAGATCATCACATGCACCTTCAGTTCACAACCGGCGATAAAGCCGCTAGCACGCTCGATGTCGAGGTTTCCCATTTCATTATTGCGGGTTGGGCCGGACGCGATAGTGATGCGGTGTTGCACCATATCAGGGAGCTTGAGGCTCTGGGTGTGCCCGCTCCCGGTGCAGTACCGTTGTTTTACCGCGTTGCGACCAATCAACTGAGCCAACAGCCACTGCTGGAAGTGGTCGGCGATGAAACCTCCGGGGAAGCTGAGCCCTTTGTGTTTTTCCATCGGGGCGAATGGTGGGTCTCCCTCACTTCAGATCACACCGATCGTTATCTGGAAACCTTCAGCGTTGCCCTTTCCAAACAGGCCTGTATTAAACCGGTTGCCAGTAAAGCCTGGCGCATGAGCGAGGTGGTTGAGCACTGGGATACGCTGGAGCTGACCTCGTGGATAAAAGAGCAGGGCGAGTGGGTTGTTTATCAGCAGGGCACGCTGGCCTCATTACTCACGCCGCAAGATCTACTGGCCCGCTATCTGAACGGCAACACCGCACAAGAAGGATTGGCAATGTCCTGCGGCACGCTGGGTGCGATTGGCGGTATTCGACCTTCCAGCGAATTTCGCATGGCGTTGCACGACCCGCGCCTGAATCGCACGCTTGAACACGCTTACTGCACTGGCGCGCTGCCAGTGGTCGCTTAAGGAGCATGCTAATGACCACACTCTGGCAAGCAAGTCAGCAGCTTCAGGCAGGTAATGCGTCTCCTGAAGCTTTTACTGAATCGGCATGGCGCGCAGCGCAGGATCCGTCAAAAGAGGGGGATCTTGTTTTCACCACCCGCTATGCCACCCAGGCCGCTCAACAGTCAACAGCAGCGAGTGCGCGCTGGCAAACACAGCAAGCCTTCAGTGCTATTGATGGGCTGCCTGTCAGCATCAAAGATCTCTTTGATGTGCAAGGCGAGCCAACCACGGCGGGTTCACATTTGCTCCTGAATGCAGAACCGGCAGCAGCGAATGCCCGCGTGGTCGATCGCTTACATCAGGCTGGGGCGGCGATTATCGGTAAAACCAACATGACCGAATTTGCCTTTTCCGGGCTGGGTATCAATCCGCATTACGGCACACCGGCTAATCCGTGGCGTCGCGAAGACAAACGCATTCCGGGCGGTTCTTCTTCTGGTGCGGCTGTCGCCGTGGCAGACGGCATGTGCCTGGGCGCTATCGGTACTGACACCGGTGGATCGGTGCGTATTCCTGCTGCGCTGTGCGGCTTGACCGGCTTTAAACCCACCGCGAATCGCATCAATCAGGCGGGTACGTTACCGCTCTCTGCCTCGCTCGACAGCATCGGCGTGATTGCCCATGACGTGCGCAGCTGCTGGCTGCTGGACAGCGTCATCGCGGAACAGCCGCTTGAACTCCAGCAGGTGGAGTTACGCAGTGCTCGTTTCGCTATCCCGCAGACCCGCGTGCTGGAGGGACTCGACGAAGACGTTGCGCAAGCCTGGAAAAGTGCCATCGAAGCACTGGAACAGGCCGGTGCCACCCTGGTTGCACTGCCGCTTGAAGAGCTTGATGAGTTGAACAGTATGAATGCGCGTGGCGGCATTACCGCTTACGAGGCATGGCAATGGCATCAACAATCCGCACTGGCGCAACCCGAAGCTTACGATCCTCAAGTGTTAGCGCGTGTGCAGCGCGGCAGTTTGCTGACGGAGCAAGATGCCCGTGAACTTCATCAACAGCGCAAAGCGTGGCAGCACCGCATTAATAGCGCGCTGGCAGACTTTGACGCCTTACTCATGCCCACCGTTCCGCGTATCGCACCGACCCTCGCTTCTCTGGAGGATGCGCAGCAGTACATGGAGGTCAACGCGCTGATGCTGCGTAACACCAGCGTAATCAACATGCTGGACGGCTGTGCACTCTCTTTACCCTGCCATCAAACCGGTAGTGCGCCGGTTGGCCTAAGCCTTGCTTCTGTTCATGGTGATGACGCCCGCTTAATCAGCTGGTCGCTCGCCGTGGAAACTGCCCTCAACTGGAGATCCTGATGATGACTCAATCCCACGGCATGCTGTTTGTCGCCACTAACATTGGCGCTGAAGACGAAGCGGACTTCAACCAATGGTATGACCATGAACATGTAGAAGAGCGCGTCGCGATTCGTGGCTTCTTAAGCGGAACGCGCTATCAGGCTATCCATGCCGAGCGCAAATATCTTGGCCTGTATGAAACCGAGGCGCTGGAAGCCTTTACCAGTGCGGATTATCACGCAGCCTTCACTCGCCAGACCGAATGGTCAGTGAAAAATCTGCAAAAGATGGTTAATCCAATGCGTCGGGTCAGCGCGATCACCCATAAGCATGGCAAAGGGACCGGCAGCCATCTGGCGGTGGTGACGCTGAAAGCGCTGGATGCCAGCGTGTTGACTGCGTGGCAGCAGCAAATTAGCCATACCCCGGGCTATGTTGCCTCCAATTTACTGACCCCGGATGTGGCGCTCAGTTCTCCGTTGCCGATGGAGAGTAAAGGACAGCGGCAGATGCTACCGATGCTACTGATTCACTGCAGTGACGCATCAAGCTGTGACCAGTTGGCCGCACACGCGGCGGAATTGATGACCGGCGATGTTCAACGCTATGCCTTTAGCTGGCAGTTAACTAAACAGGAGTTGGCACATGGCTAATACAGACTCTTCATTGCAGCAGACGGTGCGTGATAAGCGCACGGCTTCGAAAACCGGGCGCCTGGCCGCTGCCAGTTCCATCGGCACCGCGCTGGAATGGTACGACTTCACCGTCTACAACATTATGGCGGCACTGGTGTTTAACCATGTGTTCTTCCCCAGTTTTGATCCGCTGGTTGGCACCATTCTGGCGTTTTCGACCTATGCGGTAGGTTACATTTCACGTCCGCTGGGCGGTTTTGTGTTTGGTCATCTGGGGGATGTCGCAGGGCGCAAAGCCGTGTTGATCATCACGCTGGTGATCATGGGCGTCACCACCGCCTTAATGGGCTTGCTGCCAGGCTATGCGGTGTGGGGCATCTGGAGTCCGGTGCTGTTGGTCGCGCTGCGTTTTGTGCAGGGTATTGCACTGGGCGGTGAATGGGCGGGTGCCGTTTTACTGTCGATGGAGCACGGTGATGCTGATAAACGTGGGCGTAATGCATCTTTTGCACAGGTGGGGCCTTCCTGCGGAACCTTGATTGGCACCGGGTTTATCACCCTGGTGACGGTGATGATGAGCGGCGATCAGTTCCAGGCATGGGGCTGGCGCATTCCGTTCCTGCTGAGTCTGCTGCTGGTGCTATTTGGATTGTGGCTGCGTCGTGGCGTGGAAGAGACACCGACCTTTGTCGCGATGCAGGTTGCGGAAAAAACGACGCATACGCCACTGAAAGAGGTGTTTGTCAACTATTCGAAACAGCTGCTGATTGCGGGGGGATCGCGTATCGGTTCTGATGTGCTCTACGCGCTGGTGGTGGTGTTTACCCTGACCTATGTCACCACCGTGCTGCAACTGCCACGCCCTTTGGCTTTGATGGCTACGATGTTAGGTGCAATAGGGAATGCGATCACCGTCCCGATGTTTGGCGCGCTATCTGATAAATGGGGACGCCGCCCGGTGTACATCACTGGCGCAGTGTTGGCGATCATCTGGTCATTCGTGTTCTTCGTGCTCCTGGACAGCACGCAGCCGGTGCTGATTGTGCTGGCGGTGATAGGGGGTCTGCTGATCCACGCAATCATGTATGGCCCACAAGCCGCGTTCGTCACTGAACAGTTTCCCAGCCACGTTCGCTATGCCGGGTCATCACTGGCTTACACGCTGGCCGGTATTGTCGGTGGAGGGTTTGCGCCGTTGATTATTACTACGCTGTATAAAGAAATGGGCAGCACGCTGTGGGTGTCGCTGTACGTTACGCTGGCGCTGCTGATCACGCTGTTTGCCGTGTGGAAGGCAAAAGAGACGGCACATAAGCCGTTGTAACTAAGTGGATTACGGCAGTCATTGAGTGTGGGTGGCCTTAGGGCCGCCCACAGCTACCTGACATTATTCACATCTCCACCCCTTACTCCTCCCAAAGCAGCGGTACACAATTCTCCCCACTAATCGTTGACCAACCGCAAATTTCTGTCATCTCAATCATTACTCTCAGGCTAACGATCCCACCTTCAGGTTGATTGATGGCATCACCGCTTAAGACCACACTTACCTGCGTTGACGTAATCAAGCGATTCGCTCATTCAGGAGGTTAGTCATGTCATCAGGACAACAAACGGCGCGGGTGTGGAATACGCGCCGTACCGAGAAACAACGGCGACAGGCGTCGTTGCCGGTGCAGGGCAAAGTATTACCCACCGATCAAATGGTTGAGATGCTGGAAAAATTAATCTCGTCTGGCGACCGCGTCGTACTGGAAGGCAATAACCAAAAACAGGCCGATTTCCTCTCACGTATGTTGGCCGAGGTTAACCCGAAAAAGGTGCACAATCTGCATATGATCATGCCGAGCGTGGGTCGCAGTGAACACCTCGACATCTTTGAAAAAGGCATCGCCCGCAAGCTCGATTTCTCCTTTTCCGGCACGCAAAGTCTGCGTATTTCGCAGCTACTGGAAGACGATCAGCTGGAAATCGGCGCGATTCATACCTACATCGAACTCTACTCTCGCCTCTACGTAGACCTCGCACCGAATGTCGCGCTGATCGCCGGATACAAAGCTGACCGTAAAGGCAATCTCTACACCGGGCCAAGTACCGAAGACACGCCAGCACTGGTCGAAGCGGCTGCTTTCCACGACGGGATTGTGATCGCGCAGGTTAACGAACTGGTGGACGACGAGTGTGATCTGCCGCGCGTGGATATTCCTGGTTCGTGGATCGACTACGTAGTAGTAGCTGACAAACCCTTCTTTATCGAACCGCTGTTTACCCGCGACCCGCGTCTGATCAAACAGGAACACATCCTGATGGCGATGATGGCGATCAAAGGCATCTACGCCAAACATCAGGTGCAATCGCTCAATCATGGCATTGGTTTCAACACTGCCGCCATCGAATTGCTGCTGCCAACCTACGGTGAGCAACTCGGTCTGAAAGGCAAAATTTGTAAACACTGGACGCTGAACCCGCACCCCACCTTAATTCCCGCCATCGAAAGCGGCTGGGTCGAGAGTGTGCACTGCTTCGGTGGTGAACTGGGGATGGAAGAGTACATCCGCGCGCGCCCGGATATCTTTTTCACCGGGGCCGATGGTTCGATGCGCTCTAACCGCGCCATGTGCCAGCTGGCAGGTCAGTATGCCGTCGATATGTTTATAGGCTCAACGCTGCAAATCGATGGCCTGGCAAATTCCTCAACGGTTACGCGCGGTCGCCTTTCTGGCTTCGGTGGTGCGCCAAATATGGGCCACGATCCGCACGGTCGTCGCCATGCCACTGCCGCCTGGCTGGCAATGAAAAATGGCGAAGATGCCATGGAACGCGGCCGCAAGCTGGTGGTGCAGATGGTGGAAACCTTCCAGGCAGGCGTGAAGCCGACCTTCGTAGAAAAACTCGATGCCATTGAAGTGGCGAAAAACTCTGGAATGCCGCTGGCGCCGGTAATGATCTATGGCGATGACGTCACGCATGTGCTGACCGAAGAAGGTATTGCCTATCTGTATCGCGCGCAGGATCTCGAAGAGCGTCGGGCGATGGTGGCGGCGGTGGCCGGAATTACCGATATCGGTCTGGGCGTGGATGCCAAACGCGTCGCTGAACTGCGTCGTAGCGGCAAAGTGGTGTTCCCGGAAGATCTTGGGATTCGCCGATCTGATGCCACGCGTTCGCTGCTGGCGGCCGGTAGCGTGGCCGACCTGGTCGAATGGTCTGATGGCCTTTACAACCCACCGGCAAAATTCCGGAGCTGGTAATGAAACGACTTGCGCCGCAATCGGTTGAAAGCCACCTGCATCAACTGGCACAGCACGCCACCGATTGCCTGATCGAAGAAGTGAACCTGACGCCCAAGCCGGGGCTGGTGGATCGTCGCGGCAGCGGCGCACATCAGGATCTCTCGCTGGCGCTGATGGAGCGTTCTGCCCGCAGCCTGACCCCGACCTTTTATGCGCTGGCGCAACAGTGCTGGCAGCGTCCAGCGGATATCGCACTGCGCGAAACCGTGGGCCGCCTTGGTCGCGAAGGGGAGCGTCAGATGATGGCTGCCACCGACGGGGTGAATACCCATCGTGGCGCGATCTGGGCATTGGGTTTGCTGGTCAGCGCGGCGGCGATGCGCGGCGGTGAGGCAAGCAGCGATCAACTCTGCACTCGTGCCGCTGAACTGGCTTGTTTACCGGATCGCCACGCACCCAAAACCTTCAGTAAAGGGTTACGTGCCGTGCATCGCTTTCAGGTGCCGGGCGCACGTGAAGAAGCGCAACAGGGCTTTCCGCATATCACGCAGCTGGCATTGCCGCAGTTGCAGCGCAGTCGAGAAGCCGGGGCCGATGAAACCGAGGCGCGGCTTGATGCGTTGATGGCGATTCTTACCTCGCTCAGTGACACCTGCGTGCTCAACCGCTCAGGCATGAACGGTTTGCTGACCTTACAACGTGGTGCGCACGCGGTGTTACAGGCGGGTGGTACTGCGCACATAGCGGGTCGTCAGGCTTTACAACAACTGGATAGCGCGATGCTGGCGCTGAATGCGTCTCCCGGCGGCGCGGCTGATTTACTCGCCGCCACGCTGTTTATCGATCGCGTCAGCATCGCCACTCATTGATTAAGAGGTTGCTATGGAAAAGATAACGTTGTCTTACCCGGCACGTCGCACGCTTAGCGGAAATGCGCTGGCGGGCGTAGTGGGATCGGGTGATATGGAAGTGCTGTACCGCGCGGATAACAGCGCCTTGCTCAGCGTGGCGATCACCACCTCGGTGGATAACAGCAAAGCGCGTTGGGATGCGTTGTTCAGCCGCCTGGCGGAACTGACTGAGCTACCGGCGGGCCAACTGGTGATCCACGATTTTGGTGCCACGCCGGGCGTTGCGCGTATTCGCATCGAACAGGTGTTTGAGGAGGTGAACCATGCGTGATGACAGCAGCTTTATCGAATTACGCGCCCGTCAGCGTGCGCTGGCATTGCTGGACAGCGGCAGTGCGCGCGAACTGCTCGATCCGTTCGAAGGCGTGATGTCTCCCTGGCTGGAGAAACAGGGCATTGTGCCACAAGCCGATGACGGCATGGTGGTGATGAAAGGCACGCTTAACGGCAATCCCACCGTGGTAATTGCCATTGAAGGCACCTTCCAGGGCGGCAGCATGGGGGAAGTCTCCGGCGCAAAAATGGCGGGTGCACTGGAGCTGGCGGCTGAAGACAACCGCAACGGCATTCCGACGCAAGCCATATTGTGTCTGGAAACCGGTGGTGTGCGGTTGCAGGAGGCCAATTTGGGGCTGGCGGCGATTGCGGATATTCACGCCGCCATCGTCGATCTGCGTCAATACACACCGGTGATTGGCATTGTTGCCGGGACCGTTGGCTGCTTTGGCGGAATGTCGATTGCCGCCGCGCTGTGCAGCCATTTGATTGTGACGCGTGAAGCACGTCTGGGATTGAATGGCCCGCAGGTGATTGAGCAGGAAGCGGGCATTGATGAGTATGACTCGCGTGACCGCCCATTTATCTGGAGCATGACCGGTGGCGAGATTCGCTATCAAAGCGGGCTGGTCGATGCGCTGGTGTCAGACGGTGTCCAGGCGATGAAAACGGCAGTGGATGCAGCGTTGGCGCAAGGGGTTCCGGCACAGCATCGCAGTGAAAACTATGCATTTTATCTTGAGCGTTTAAGCCATTTCGATACCGCTCAACAGGCCAGCACAGCCACCATTCATCAGGTCTTCCATCCGGAGGTGAAATCATGAGCGTACACAACAGTCGGGGTGAGCTGTGGCTCAGCCAGTTAACCGGCGGCGCTGCCAGCCACACAGGGCTTTGCCCGTCCGTGCAGGTCGCGGATGCCGAACTTAATGGCGAAACCGCTCGTTTCATTGCTGTCGTTCCGGATGCGCACAATCGCTATCCACGCGCTGCGCAAGGCGAAGTCGGTTTGCTGGAAGGCTGGACGCTGGCAAAAGTGGTGCAAGAGACCATTGCGGAAGACGCCGCAAACGCAGTGAAGCGACCCATCATTGCGGTGATTGATGTGCCAAGTCAGGCTTATGGCCGCCGTGAAGAGGGCTTTGGTATTCATCAGGCACTGGCGGGCGCTGTGGGCGCTTATGCACAAGCGCGTCTGGCCGGGCATCCGGTGATTGGGCTGATCGTGGGTAAGGCAATGTCCGGCGCGTTTCTGGCGCACGGTTATCAGGCCAATCGACTGATCGCGTTTAACGACCCGGCCGTGCAGGTGCACGCCATGGGTAAAGCCTCGGCGGCGCGTATCACCCTGCGTACCGTGGAAGCGCTGGAGAAACTTGCTGCCAGCGTACCGCCGATGGCCTATGACATCGGTAATTACGCCACGCTCGGCCTGTTGTCATCTCTGCTGGACATCACCCATCCGGATGCGCCGACGGCCGAAGAGATCACGCGTGTTAAAGCCACGCTGGCGGAAGCGATTGACGATACGCGCCGTGTGCCGGGTCGAGGTTCGCGCCTGGCGGCACCGAATCGTCAAAGCTCGGCACTGGTGCGTGAACGTCTGCGCGCCAGTTGGTAATACCCTAATAATAAAAAGCATTAAATCAACCTGCCGGCTGTCAGTATGCCGGACGCACGCGGCGTCCGGCCTCTGCGGCAACTGATAAATTCAACACCATCGCGTCAGTACTCACTCTTTTAATAACAAACAGGTGATTTATGACTTACGTGATTCTGCATGCTCTGGCTCCGATCTTCATTATCATGTTGCTCGGATTCTGGGCCGGCAAAGCCAAAATGGTTGATAACAAGAACGTCTCTTTGCTCAATATTTTTGTGATGGATTTTGCGCTGCCCGCCGCGTTGTTTAGCGCCACGGTACAAACGCCGTGGAGCGGGATTGTGGCGCAGATGCCGCTGATTGTGGTGCTGACGCTGGCGATGTGGGTGGCCTACGCGGTGCTCTATTTTGTTGCCACTAAAATCTTCAAAAAGTCGCCACAGGATGCGGCTGTATTGACGCTGACTGTGGCGTTGCCTAATTACGCAGCGCTAGGTTTGCCCATCCTTGGCAGCGTGGTAGGAGAAGGTTCGGCGACATCGCTCTCTGTTGCCGTCTCCATTGCCTGCGGTTCAGTGCTGATGACCCCCTTCTGCCTGCTGATTCTCGAACGTGAAAAAGCGCGTACCGCCGGGGAAACACAGCGTTCAACGCTGGCGATGCTGCCGGTGTTGATGTGGCGTTCGGTGAAAAAACCGATTGTGCTGGGACCGCTATTGGGCGTGGTGCTGTCAGCCATTGGCATCAAAATGCCGGATTTGGTGCTGGCCGCGATCAAACCGCTCGGTCTGGCTGCCACCGCCGCCGCACTGTTCCTGACCGGGGTGATCCTCTCGGCACGTCAGCTGAAAATCAACAGCATGGTGATCAGCTCGACAGTGACCAAACTGCTGATCCAACCGTTACTGGCGTGGGGCATTGTGATGTTGTTTGGTTTGCACGGCACCGTCGCGATCACCGCGATTCTGATGATTGCGCTGTCAGCCGGTTTCTTTGGTGTGGTATTTGGTAATCGCTTTGGTGTGCAGTCACCGGATGCCGAAGCGGTACTGTTACTGAGTTCGCTGCTGTCGATTGTGTCACTGCCGCTGTTTATTAGCCTAACTTCAGGAATGTAATGATGAATATCCGCCCACACGATCTGCTCTGGCTGCACGCTGATACCACGCTGCTCGACATTAAGGAAAGCTGGGTGGCGCAACAGTGGAACGCTCAGCAGCCGGTCGTGGTGCGGCGTGATGTGATGCGGCAGGATCGCATTCCGATTGGCGTGCGTGGCAGTGCACGCCATCAACGGGCGGCGGGATGGGTGCGGGAGCAGGATGTGCTGCGGATTGATACACCGGAGGGGCTACTGGCGCATGCAAGCGATTCTGTGTTTCGCGCATTACCCACGGTTGAGGCAGTGATGAAACTTCATCAGCAGCGCTGGTCATGGTCGTGGGG
Organism: Pantoea sp. EABMAA-21; assembly: GCF_030053335.1. NCBI lineage: Bacteria > Pseudomonadati > Pseudomonadota > Gammaproteobacteria > Enterobacterales > Erwiniaceae > Pantoea > Pantoea sp. EABMAA-21. The sequence continues at coordinate 103,825 of NZ_JASGBX010000010.1, read as the reverse complement.
CGTGACCGGCAGCACGGGATTCGCTCTGGCGACCGGGTTGCCGGTGCTGCATGCCACGAGCGATCTCGACCTGTTAATTCGCGCACCGTTGCCGTTGCAGGCGGAGGAATTTAAGGCCTGGCAGCAGCAACTTGCACGTTTACCCTGTCGTGCAGATACCCAGATAGAAACGCCGGTGGGGGCGTTCGCGCTTAATGAGTGGCTGCGTGAGGGGCGCGTGTTGTTAAAAACCGCGCGCGGTCCCCGTCTGACACATCTTCCCTGGACGGAGGAAATCGAATGAAAACCCTGTTCACTTTTCCGGGACAAGGCACGCAACGGCCTGCCATGTTGCAGTCGCTGCCACGCGATAAGACCTGGCAGGTGGCGCATCAGGTACTGGGTGATGACCTGTTGCAGCTCGATTCGGCTACCGCACTGCAACATACGCGCGCAGTGCAGCTGGCGCTGCTGATTGCGGGCGTGTCGGCGGCGCGCCAGCTAATCGCCAGCGGCGTGCAACCCGCGATGGTGTGTGGTCTGTCGATCGGTGCGTATCCTGCGGCGGTGATCGCCGGTGCTTTGGATTTTGCCGATGCTCTCCAACTGGTGACACTGCGCGGTGAACTGATGGAGCAGGCGTATCCGCAGGGCTATGGTTTGACGGCGATCAGTGGTATGACGCTGGCACAAGTCGAAGCGCTGGTGGATGGGCAAACCAGTTTTATCGCCAACATCAATGCTGAAACACAGATTGTGATAGCGGGTAGTGACAGTGCCATGGCGGCAGTGGCGCAGCAGGCGCTGGCGCAGGGGGCACAGCGAGCGCAGCGGCTGGCGATCAGCGTGCCTTCACACTGTGCACTACTAGATAGCCCCGCGCAGCAACTCAAAGCCGCTATCGATAAGGTCAGGTTGCAACGTCCACAATTCGCTTATCTCAGCGGCAGCAGCGCCCGCGTTCTCTGGCAGCCGGAACGGATTGCTGACGATCTGGCGATGAACATGGCGCGCAGCGTGCGCTGGCATGACGCGATGGTGGCGGCGAAAGAACGCGAAGTGCGTCTGGTGATTGAGATGCCGCCCGGTGAAGTGCTGACGGGCTTAACGCGCAGCGTGCAGTGTCAGGGCGAATGTATTGCCCTTGAGCGCAGCGGCGCTGAACTGGCGCTGCGTCTGTTTCAGCGGCTGGCGCGCTGAACCTTTTCCTGCAAACTCAGGGCGAACATACGCCCTTCAGCCACCAGTGCCAGCAGATTTGGATCATGTTCGCGGTTGCGCGGAAACACGATAGCGATCTGCTGTCGCATTTGATACGACTCGGCTAAGCGGAGAAAACGCAGATCGTTTTCATACTGCTTACGCATCCTGCCCGGTACCAGCGAATAGCCCATGCCGGCCTGCACCAGACTGAGCATCGAGAAGATGTCATTCACGCGCGTGACGATGTTGGGTTCAAAACCGGCCACGTGGCAGGCTTCCTGAAAACCGGCAAAGGTGGCAAAACCTTCGGCTAGCGAGACAAAGGGTTTGTCACTGTAGCTGCGCAGATCGATATCTTCCTCGCTTTTATCATCGCCACCCGCTGGCACGGCGAGGAAGATGTCATCCTGGAACAGCGCGACCTGCTCAAAAATCTTTTCATCAATCTCGGCTTCGCTGACAGAAATGATAATCGCATCCAGCTGATTGTCTTTCAGCGCGCGCAGCAGCAAATCATTAGAACCCATGGTGAGGTTGAGTTCTAACTCGGGGCGGCGCAGTTTCATTTTCATGATCAGACGCGGCACGGTTTCCAGCGACAGAGAATATAAGGTGCCCACACGCAGATGCCCCAGACCGATACCTGCAGTGCGTCGTGTTTCATCAATGCCCTGACTCAGCGTGGCCAGCGCTTCCCGGCTGTATTCCAGCAGCGTCGTAGCGGCGGGCAGTGCCACCAGGTTGCGGCCTTTATGTTCAAACAGCGGACAACGCAAACTCTCTTCCAACGTGTGCAGCGCACGATGCACGCTCACGGTGCTGATCCCCAGCGTTTCTGCCGCTCTGGCGAGGTTTTCCGTTTCCATGTAGCAGCTGAAAATCAGCAGCTTGCGGATGGTGAGATCATTGTCGAGGGTCAGTTTCATGCCGGTTTCATATCGTCATCAGAGAGGGCACTATAACGTTAAGCCGCGATGCGGGTTAGCCAAAAACGGGTATGTACGATGTATGTCGGCCTCACTACTAACCTGGCCGCCCCTGACGGATCCACTGCTCCGTTAGCGATATTGATAGACGATATCGGGCACAATTTAACGTACTCAATATGCGTAGCTCGTTCTGTAAAAGCTGCATGAATCGCGCTCTGTCTTCAGGAGCAAGATCAATTACCTGCATCGCAGAGTCAATATTCTGACCCTCTGCAACGATTAAGCGAATAGTGGTGTTTAAATCTTCTCTGTGACGAAGTCTAAACGGATCCGGAACGCCCATGGCTTCCAGTGTGACGGCATAGCGTTTGATTGAACGACGATATAAATGTTCGAACAACTCAACGGCTAAAGTCACGTCACGTTTTTCATAAATCCCCATCATCGCGTAGGCATAGCTTGTGACATCAGCATCAAGAAAGGAGAGTGGAGCACTATTGTAGATCATGAGTGGAATATTTGCGGCCAGCCTGCTGGTTCTTTTATTCCCGTCTTCAAAGGGTTGCAGATAAGCGATATTGACCCACAGGAAAAAGGCTGACTCCACAGGATTATTAATCAGCCGTGATTTTTTGATAATGATGTCGAACATTTCTTGTAACAGGAACGGTGCCTGTAGTGGAGTGTAGGTCGTTCCCGAAATATTCACGATTTTGCGTCTGATCGCTCCCAACTCGTCAGAATTTGACAATAAATCATGCATCAATAAAGCATGTAAGTTGCTGATTACCGGCCCAGTTAATCCAGATTCAGGGACTGCATCGACCAAAAACTCTATTGCCTGTTTATGATTAAGCAGCATGACGGCATCTAAATCATTTGATGCCGCGCCACTTTTGAACAGTTCTTCGGTGGCCAGCAATGAATATCGGTTTCCTTCAAGTTGAGAAGATGACCAGGACAAATCAATGAGCAATTGCTCCAGAACTTTTCGCGCGTAGGTACCTGCGGGTTGTTGCCCTGCCATTTTTCCTTCATTCATCAAGGCCAGGGCTAGCGTCTGAGGCAGTAGGAACGTTTCGTTCGGAATATAATTGTCCACGAAGCTTCGGTCATACCCGGAAATATCCCTGACTGACAGAGGTAAATTTAGATATTGATGCAATGATTGAGCTGTAGTGAGGGAAGAGGAATGATATTCAGGGGTCTTCTCCGTCACCGATGAACCGTATTGGGGTAGCTTGTTCAAGGGCGCCAGCGCGGTATACCGAGTCCCCCGTCCTACGCCGTGCCGGGTAATTTTGCTTTGACCAAGCAAAACCTCGATATGCCGTTTGATCGTAGAACGACCCACACCAAGCCGGCCCGCGAGGTCACCGGAACTAAGCGAAGACTCGGCACTTGCGATAGTTGAGAGAATTTGGTGTTGAAGGTTTGAAAGATCATCTGGGGAGGTTGGCTGGATCAAAATCGTATGCCTCTGGGATTAGCTTAAAATCCATAAATCAGAAATCTACCTGGCCCGTGCTTTGCACTCGCTGAAAGCTTAAGACCAGGTAGATTTGTGGCCCATATTGAACGTTAATGGTCCATGATATCGATATTTATGGCCCACACTAAACATTTACGGTCCATTATAAATATTTTACAGCCCATTTTACTCATTATCGGCCCAATAAATTAAATTTATGGCCCAATCTTGAAATTTGCGGCCCGGAATCACTTTATTTGATAGCCGCTAACCCGCGACCATTCGCTCTCTCGCGCCAGCTCACACTCACAAACGTCACCACAAATAACAGGCTATACAGCACCACGATGGTGGGGCCCGGCGCGCTATCGAGGAAGAACGACGCGTACACTCCGCAAAATCCAGTCAGGATGGCAATCAGCGCCGCCAGCAGCATGACCTGTAAGAATCGCCGCGCCAGTAGCAGTGCGATCGCTCCTGGCGCGATCAGCATGGCGATCGACAAAATCACTCCCACCGATTTCAGCGCGGCAACGATGGTGAGCGCAATTAAACACAGCAGCCCATAATGCATCACATTAGCGTTGATGCCACAGGCGCGCGCCTGTTGTGGGTCAAAGGCATGCAGCAACAGATCGCGCCATTTCACACTTAGCACCAGCACCACCAGCAGCGCAATGGCGGCGGTTTGTGCGATATCCGCCCAGCCAATACCCAGCATATCGCCGAACAGAATGTGGTCGAGATGGACTTCCGGTTTCAGTTTTAGGTAGAGCACCAGTCCGGCACCAAACATCCCCGAAAACACAATGCCCATCACGGTATCAGGCTTGATGCGGCTGTTCTGGCTGATAAAACCGGTGGCGAGCGCGCACAGCATGCCCGCGATAAAAGCGCCAATCGCAAAAGGAAAGCCGATCCACCACGCCAGCACCACGCCGGGAAATACCGCGTGACTCATGGCATCGCCGAGCAGTGACCAGCCTTTTAACACTAAAAATGCGGACAGCATGGCGCACGGCAGCGACAAAATCAGCGTGATGATCAGCGCCATATTCATAAATTCGAATTCGAAAGGACTCAGCAGTATTTCAATCATTGAGGTTGATCTCCTGCGCCAGACGAGCGCGTCGCCGGGCCGCCAGCACGCCATGTTTAGGCGCAAAGACGAACGCCAACAGGAACACCAGAGTCTGCGCCACCACGATCACGCCGCCAGTGGCACCATCAAGGAAATAGCTGCTCCACGCGCCAAGGAAGCTAGTGATGCTGCCGATAGCCACGGCAATCATCAACAAACGCGGGAAGCGATCGGTGAGCAGATAAGCGGTGGCGCCGGGTGTCACCACCAAACAAATCACCATAAAGGCGCCAACGGTTTGCAATGCGGCGACGGTGGAGGCAGCGAGCAGGGTAAAGAACAGGATCTTTAAGCCGGTGGTATTCAGCCCAAGTGAGCGCGCGTGGCTTTCATCAAAGAACGTCACCATCAAATCTTTCCACTTAAGCAGCAATAACGTCAGCGTCACCACGCCGATGGTGCCGAGCTGCCAGATATCGGCGGGCGCCACCGCGAGGATGTTGCCCAGTACGATGGTTTGAATATTGACCGACGTCGGATTGAGCGACACCAGAAAGAGCCCGATGCCGAAGAAGGAGGAGAAGATCAGTCCGATGATCGCATCCTCTTTCAGGCGCGTGCGCTGGTTAAGGAATAGCATGCTGCCTGCCGCCAGTCCGCCGGAGAGAAAGGCACCGAGTGAGAAGGGCAACCCCAGCATGTACGCGCCAGCTACGCCCGGCACTATCGAATGTGACAGCGCATCACCAATCAGCGACCAGCCTTTCAGCATCAGAAAGCAGGAAAGAAACGCGCAAATCGCCCCGACCAGCGCGGCGATCCACATCGCATTCAGCATGTATTGATAGCCAAACGGCTCAATAATCCACGACATGATCCGCCCCCGGTTGCGCGGCTATCTTCTGCAACAGTGCGGCATTGCGCTGCTGTACCTCACCGTCAAAGGTGCGTGCCAGATTGGCGGCGGTAAAGGTGCCGCGCAGCTCGCCGCTGGCTAGTACGGTGTTTTTCACCAGCACGCAGCGGTCGCAGTAATCAGGAATGGTGTTGAGGTCGTGCGTGGAGACCAGCATGGTGCGGCCCTCATCGCGCAGCTCCTGCAACAGGGCGATGATCGCCGCTTCAGTTTTGACATCGACGCCGGTGAAAGGCTCATCCAGCAGGATGATTTGCCCACTCTGCGCCAGCGCACGTGCCAGGAAAACACGTTTTTTCTGCCCGCCGGAGAGTTCACCAATCTGACGATGGCGGTAATCACTCATCCCAACGCGTGCCAGCGCCTCATCCACGCGGCGTTTGTCCTCCGCACGCGGGATACGCAGCATGTTCATATAGCCGTAGCGGCCCATCATCACCACATCTTCCACCAGCACCGGGAAGCTCCAGTCCACTTCTTCCGACTGTGGCACATAGGAGACGATATTGTGTTTCAGCGCACGCTTCGCGGGCATCTCTGCCAGCGTGACCTGACCCGTCGAAAGCGGCACGAAGCCCATAATCGCCTTAAACAGTGTGGATTTCCCGGAGCCGTTGACGCCCACCAGCGCGGCGATGCTGCCCGCTGGCACGGAGAAAGATGCCTGACGCAGCGCAGTGTGACCGTTGCGGTAGGTGACGCTAACATCCTGCACGTTTAGGGTCATTTTTGGCTCCCGGCGGTGATGCCTTTGGCTACGGTATCGGTGGTCACGCGCAGCAGATCAAGGTAGGTCGGAACCGGCCCGTCACTGTTGCTGAGAGAGTCAACATACAGCACGCCGCCGTAGTGAATACCCGCTTCACGCGCGACCTGTTGGGCCGGTTTGGCGGAGATGGTGCTTTCGCTGAAGATAGTCGGGATGTGGTTGGCTCTCACCGCATCAATCACTTTGCGCACCTGTTGCGGTGTGCCTTGCTGATCGGCATTGATCGGCCACAGGTAAAGCTCTTTCAGACCCAAATCACGTGCCAGATAGGAAAAAGCGCCCTCACTGGTCACCAGCCAGCGCTGGTTTTCCGGCAGTTTTTCAATCTCCGCGCGCATCGGCGCCAGGGTTTGCTGGATTTGCGTTTTATAGCGATCCGCATTGGCCTGATAAACGGCGGCATTGGCAGGATCGTATCTTTGCAGTGCGTTACGGATGTTATCGACGTAAATCAGCGCATTGTCTGGAGACATCCAGGCATGCGGGTTGGGTTTGCCGTTGTAGGGGCCTTCGGTGATGCCCAGGGGTTCAATGCCTTCTGTCACCGTAACTTCCGGCACGCTTTTCAGGCGCTGGTAGAAGCGGCTAAACCACAGTTCCAGATTAAAACCGTTTACCAGGATTAAATCGGCACCCTGCGCGCGACGAATATCGCCGGGGGTTGGTTGGTATTCATGGATCTCCGCACCGGGCTTGGTGATGGATGTCACTTCGGCGGCATCACCTGCGACGTTCTTTGCCATGTCTGCGATCACCGTGAAAGTAGTGACCACTTTGAGTTTGTCGGCAGCAAACGCCGAAGTGCTCATCGCGAGCGTAAGCATCACAACCGATACAACGTGCCTGATCAACATAATCATCCCCTGAGAATTATAGCCTGTGCTATACATTATAGTGAATGCTATGAATGTGAAGTGTTTTTGTACACCTTTTGCTGTTTACGACAAAAATTTACGTAAGTTGAAGTAGCCGAGGGGAATAAAGAAAGTGGCTTATGCGATTTTTGAAATAACGTAGAACATATTGTTCTTAAGGGCAGGGAGGTATTATTGAGAGCAAGAACACTTCACCACGAATAATGAAGTGTTCCTGAGAGGGAATTAATCGATCGACAAATTATGAATCGCCAGCGCAGCACGCGCGGCCTCTTTGCCTTTCTTAATAAAATGTTCGGTATAGAAGTTTTCCAGCACATCGACCGGCTGGAAATTGTGCGGCGTCAGTGAGACAGAGAATACTGGCACATTGGTGGTCAGCTGAACGTTCATCAGGCCATCAACCACGGCTGCAGCAACGAAATCGTGACGATAGATACCGCCATCCACCACCAGCGCAGCCGCTACAATCGCGTCGTATTTACCGGTTTCCGCTAAGCGTTTTGCCAGCAGCGGCATTTCAAATGCGCCCGGCACTTCCAGCACTTTTAATTCCGCTTCAACGTTCTGTGCTTTTAATTCTTGCTCAAAACCCACCAAAGCATTATGCACAATCTCTTTGTGCCAACCGGCTTTAATAAAGGCAATTCTAATATTTTTCATAATGAGTCCAACATCACCTGTAATTTCTTTGCGCTTGAAAAGTAGCAATAATGCCTTTGTATACCATATGTTACGTTTTCGATCCAGAACGTGCACGTAGCGATAAATGCCATGCGATGATGTGATGGCTGTCTGCGGCAATCCGTGCTTGACGGCGACCTGCACCTGCAATACAAATAGACGCGTCGGGGGAGTCTCGCCAGAGAGACTGAGAGGCTAAAAGCGCAATGCGCGGCTTAGCGACCCTTTGAACCTGACCCAGTTGATACTGGCGTAGGAAGACTGACAGCACCGCTCAGGTGTTGTCTGGCGCAGAGGATCGCTCGCGCCCTTTCCCTCCTCCTGTATCTGCGGGTCTCAGTCAACACTGAGAGGCCGATGTGAATTCCCTTTATATCCCGGATAACCTGCTGTGAGCCGCTGGACGGTATTAGGCTGCGGCGTGGCTGGTCTCTGCGTGGCGACGCTGCTGGCTGAACGCGGCGAAGAGGTCGACGTCATTGGCGACGACTCCCGCCAGCCTGCTTCCTGGTTTGCTGGCGGCATGCTTGCACCCTGGTGCGAATCCGAAAGTGCACCGCAGGAAGTGATCTCTCTCGGTCAACACGCTGCTGGCTGGTGGCAACAGCGTGTCAGCAGCGTGGCACATCAGGGAACGCTGGTGGTAGCGCCACCGCGCGATAGCCAGGAACTGACTCGCTTCGCACGCATGACCGAACAGCACCAATGGGTCGATCCCGGTGAGCTTGAACCTCTGCTGGCCGGGCGTTTTGCGCGTGGGCTGTTTTTTGCCGAGGAGGCGCATCTCGACCCGCGCCTGGCGCTCACCGAAATGCGCGAAAAGCTGTTACAGCGCGGCGTGCGTTTTGATGCACAACACCCTTCGGGTCGGGTGATTGATTGTCGTGGCATGCATGCCAAAGCCGACCTTCCGCGTCTGCGTGCGGTGCGTGGCGAGATGGTGATTCTGCACAGCGAAGAGGTGCAGTTCTCGCGTCCGATTCGTCTGTTGCATCCGCGCTTTCCGTGCTATCTGGTGCCGCGCAGTAACGGCCATTTCATGCTGGGTGCCACGATGGTGGAAAGTGACGATGACAGCGCGATCAGCGCACGCGCCTTGATGGAACTGCTCAGCGCGGCATACGCCATTCATCCTGCTCTTGCCGAAGCCCGCGTGGTGGAAAGCGGCAGCGGTTTACGTCCTGCTTATCCGGCCAACCTGCCGGAAATCCATTATCAAAACGACACTTACTATCTTAACGGCATGTATCGCCACGGTTTTCTGCTGGCGCCAATGATGGCAGAACAACTGATGCAGCGCCTTTTCGGGGAACAATCCTATGAATATTCAGCTTAACGGCCGGGCGATCCGCACTGAGGCCAGCACGCTCAGCGAATTGCTGATCGAGCAGCAAATTGATGCCGCCTGCGTTGCCAGCGCTTTCAACGGCAACTTTGTACCTAAAAGTCAGTACAGCAGCCAGCAGCTGGAAGAGGGCTGTCAGTTGGAAGTCTTGTCCCCGATGCAGGGAGGTTGAAACATGTTTTACGATTTCACTCCCCAGTCACGTTTTCTGCTTGGCACCGCGGGCTATCCATCACCGGCGATTCTGCAACAGGCCATTGCCGCCTCTGGCACGGAAATCATCACTGTGAGTTTGCGTCGTGAAGGCGCGGCGGGTGCGGCTTTTCGCGAGATGCTGACCGGGCTGGACATTCGCGTGCTACCGAATACCGCAGGCTGCCACACGGTGAAAGAGGCGGTAACCACCGCGCAGATGGCGCGCGAGCTGTTTAAAACCTCGTGGATCAAACTGGAGGTAATTGGTCATGCCGACACGCTCCAACCCGATCCTTTTGCGCTGGTTGAAGCGGCACGCATCCTGTGTGCGGATGGTTTTCAGGTCTTCCCGTACACCACCGAAGATTTGATCGTCGGTGAGAAGCTGCTGGAAGCCGGTTGTGAACTGCTGATGCCGTGGGGTGCGCCGATCGGTTCCGGGCAGGGCCTGCGCAACATTGAAGGATTACGCGCGATGCGGGCATGGTTCAGCGACATCCCGTTGATAATTGATGCAGGCATCGGTGCGCCATCACAGGCCGCACAGGCGATGGAGATGGGCTTCGATGGCATCCTGCTCAATACCGCTGTGGCGAAAGCCGGCGATCCGGTTGGCATGGCGAACGGTTTCCGTCTGGCGATTGAAGCGGGGCAGGCCGCACGCAGTGCTGGTTTGATGGAGAAGCGCGATATGGCGGCAGCTTCAACACCGATCTTCGGTCTGGCGAGTTTGAGTTAAGGAGCCCCATGGATCGCTATCAACGGCAGATGATGCTGCCGGAAATCGGTGTCGAAGGTCAGCAAAAGCTGGTGGATGCGCGCGTCCTGGTGGTGGGGGCAGGCGGGTTGGGCGCTACATTACTGCCGCAGCTGGTTGGCGCAGGCGTCGGTTTTATCCGCCTGTGTGACGACGATGAAGTGGCCTTACACAATCTTCATCGCCAGACGCTGTTTACGATGCAGGACATCGGTCACAGCAAGGCAGCACGTGCGCAACAGGCGCTGTTGCAACGTAATCCCGAGGTGCAGATAGAGGTGGTGCCACGGGCTATCGGCGCCAGCGATCTGCCGCACCTCCTCACGGATATCGATCTGGTGATTGATGCCGCTGATAACTTCGCGGTGACCTATCAACTCTCCGACGCCTGTCTGGCAACGCAGATTCCTTTGATCAGTGCATCAGTATTAGGTCGTCAGGGCTACGTCGGTGGCTTCTGCGGCAGCGCGCCGAGCTATCGGGCACTGTTTCCACGCTTGCCCGCCTCCGCAGCCAACTGTAACACCGCAGGCGTGATGGGACCGGCAGTGGCGACTTTGGGTGCAATGCAGGCGCAGATGGCACTCAGCGTGCTGTTGGATCTGCAACCTTCACCCCTCGGCAGTGTGATCAACTGTGACTTCATCAACTGGCATATGCGCGCATTTCGTTTTGACGGCGCGGAAGAGCCAGAAAACAGCGTGCCCTTTATCGATGAGCAACTGCTGACGAAAGATGATTGCATTGTCGAGTTGCGCAGTGTGGAAGAAGCCCCCGTCAGTGTAGCGAACATTGTCGAACGCATTCTGCCGCACGCCCTAGTCGATTGGCAGCCGCCGCAGGATCGGCGCATCGTGCTGGTATGTGCCAGCGGCATTCGCGCGGCGCAGGCGGCCTCGGTGTTGGAAGCGCGAGGGTTTACCCGTCTGGCAATGTTGGCGGCAAAGCGACTATGAATCCGATCGGATTTAATGACATCACCTTTAGCTGGGGCGAACAGGCGCTGTGCCAGCAACTCAATCTGCAACTGCGCGGCGGTAAAACCACGGTGCTATTAGGGCGTAGCGGCATTGGGAAAAGTACTTTATTGCGGCTGGTGGCGGGTTTGCTGCAGCCGCAACAGGGCGAAATCAGTGGCTTACCGGGCAAAGTGGCGTGGATGGGGCAACAGGATTTGTTGTATCCGTGGCTGACGGTGCTGGAAAACGTGATGCTTTCCGCTCGGCTCAACGGTGAAAAACCGGACCGCGCGCGTGCGTTGGCGCTGCTTAAGCAGGTGAAGCTGAGTGAGGTGGCGCAAGCCTCACCGGATAAGCTTTCAGGCGGGATGAGGCAGCGTGTGGCACTGGCACGTACACTGTATGCCCAACGCGAAGTGGTGCTGATGGATGAGCCCTTCGCCACGCTGGATGTGATGACCAAACTCAGTCTGCAAACCCTGACTGCCATGCTGCTCAAGGGCAAAACGGTGCTGCTGGTTACGCACGATCCGCTTGAAGCCTGCCGTATGGCCGATGACATCGTGCTGTTGCATGGCCAGCCGTTAGCGGTTGAAAGCTGGCCGGTGCCTGCGGGTGATGCTCCCCGATCCCTTGATGATCCTCGCCTGCTACAGGCGCAGGGCGAACTCTTTTCCCGACTGAATCAAGATGAAAAAACTGTTTAGCGCGATCTATCTGATCGCGGTGCTGCTGTGTGGCTGGCTGCTGGCGCGGCACCATGGCGTGCCTGACTTTTTGCTGCCTTCGCCACTGGCGGTGTTGGAGGCATTATGGCTGCATCGCAGGCTGCTGGCGCATCACGCGCTGTTTACCCTGGCAGAGATTGTGCTGGCGCTGCTGCTGGGCGTTGGGACGGGCGTGACGCTGGCGGTCCTGATGGCAGGCAGCCAGACGCTGCGTCGCGTGCTGTTTCCGCTCGTGACCGCCAGCCAGGCGATTCCGGTGTTTGCGCTGGCGCCACTGCTGGTGTTGTGGCTGGGATTTGGCATCGCCTCCAAGGTGGTAGTCGCGGCGTTAATCGTTTTCTTCCCGCTGTGTCTGTCGCTATTTGATGGCCTGTGCCGTACGCCCTCCGGCTGGCTGGAACTGGCGGGCACGCTGAATCCTTCACGTGCGCGGATTTTCTGGCACGTGCGCTGGCTCGCAGCGCTCCCGCAGTTCTTTTCCGGTTTGCAGATGGCGGTGGTGCTGGCCCCGATTGGGGTGGTGATTGGCGAATGGGTCGGTGCCAGCAAAGGGCTGGGCTATCTGATGATGCAATCCAACGCTCGGCTGGAAACGGCCACCAGCTTTGCTGCTTTGTTGCTGTTATTGATGCTGGCGCTGCTGCTCTCCGGCGGCGTCGCATTGCTGCGTAAAAAATTCCTCTGGCACTCAACATAAGGACGTCCCTTGAACACCCTACGTAACGCGATTACCGCTTTGCTGCTGCTGGCGACCACCAGCGCGCACGCCGAACAAAAAGTTCGCCTGCTGCTCGACTGGTTTGTGAACCCTAACCATGCAGCCATTTTTGCCGCGCAGTACAGCGGCGCTTTCAAGAAGGAAGGGCTGGATGTCGAGATGATCGCCCCGGCTGATTCGGCGTCGGTGCCGCTGCTGCTGGCGGCAGGCAAGGCCGATCTGGCAATCAGCTACCAGCCACAGCTTTACACGCTGGTAGAGAAGGATGTTCCGGTGATCCGCGTGGGCACGCTGATTGGTCAGCCGCTGAATACGCTGACCACCGTGTCCAGCGATATCCATTCGCTCAAAGATTTAGCGGGTAAAACGCTGGGTTACGCGGTGCCAGGATCGGAAGATGTGGCGATCCGCAATATGCTGAAATCGCAGGGCGTGGATGTCAATTCGGTGAAATTAATCAGCCTGAATATGGATTCCACTTCGGCGCTGCTGACGCACAAAATCGATGGCGCGATGACCATTTTCCGCAATTACGAGCTGATCGATTTGCAGGATAAGGGCGCGAAGCCGGTGGTGTTTAAACCCGAAGATTATGGTGTGCCCGCTTATGATGAGCTGATCATTCTGGCGAACAACAAGAGCGCCGCCCAGGACAAGCGTATTCCGGCATTCTTACGCGGTCTGGACGCGGGTGTGGTGTGGTTGCGTGCGCATCCGGAAGAAGCCTGGAAGGCGTTTATTAAGCAGTATCCTGAGCTGAACACCAAACTCAATCATCAGGCCTGGGAAGCGACATTGCCGCTGTTTGATGGGCACAGCGCCACCTTTGATAAAGCAAGGTATCAGGCGTTTGGTGAATATATGAAAGCCAACGGGCTGATCAAAGATGTGGCGCCGATGACGCGCTACTCGCTGGAGCAGTAATCGCCTTGCGGGCTGGTTAATTAGCTGGCCCGCAACACACTTTCATCTTTCATCCTTTATGCTCTAACCTGCAGAACGCAGAACGCAGAACGCAGAACGCAGAACGCAGAACGCAGAACGCAGAACGCAGATCGCAGATCGCAGAACGCAACCACTAGCCCATTCGGCACGACCACTCAATCTTCATCCGCGCTCCAGCATCAAATTTCACCAATCACCAACCACTCCTCGGCAACTTTCCTCAGCCCCTGGCCGCCAAATCCTCTTGCACCCCATCTTTATTTTGATAATGATATCCATTCTCAATTATCAAGTGATGGATAACCTGATGCGTCTGCCCGTTCTGGCTTTACTCTTCTGCCTCATTTCCGTGTTTAACCAGGCTACCGCCGCTGAAAATTCAGCCAGCTGGCCTCGCACCATACCCACTCCGCAAGGCCCGTTCACCTTACAGCAGCCACCGCAGCGCATTGTCTCCACCAGCGTGACGTTGAGCGGCACCTTACTGGCGATTAACGCGCCGCTGATTGGGTCTGGCGCCACCAGTCGCAACAGCAGTGTGTCCGATGCCCAGGGCTTCTTTACCCAGTGGGGGGAGGTCGCCAAAGCACGTCACGTCAAGCCGCTCTATGTTTCCCAGCCCAACGCGGAAGCGATAGCCGCGGAGGCACCAGACCTGATCGTTATCGCGGCTACCGGTGGAGACTCTGCGCTGAAACTCTACGATCAGCTGAAAACCATCGCGCCCGTGCTGGTGGTTGATTACGGCGATAAGAGCTGGCAGGCGCTGGCGTTACAGCTTGGCAATATCACCGGTCACGAAGCGGAGGCGAAGCAGGTGATTGCAAAGTTTGACCAACGCGTCGAGACACTGCGCAGCAAAATTACCCTGCCGCCACAGCCCACCTCGGCGATTGTCTATTACGAAGATGGGCGGGGCATGAATGTGTGGACGCCGGCTTCGGCGCAGGGAGAATTACTGAAAGCGTTGGGCTTTACGCTGGCGATGCCGTCTGCCAACTTGCAGGGCAGTACCAGCATGGGCAAACGCAACGACATCATCCAACTCAATGGCGAAACGATGGCGGATGGCGTCACCGGCAATACGCTGTTGCTGTTCGCCGCCGATGAAAAAACGGTGCCGCAGGTAGCGAAGAATCCGTTCCTCGCGCATTTACCCGCTGTGCAGCATCACGACATTTTTGCCATGGGTAACGATACTTTCCGCCTCGATTACTACAGTGCCAGCAATATGCTCAACAGCATTGAACGGCAGTTCGTGCACTAATCGGCAGCAATATACTCAGCAGTATAGAACGGCAGTTTGTGCACTAAGCAGCGGCTTGCTCAGTGGCCGGTGGTTCTTGCTGCAGCTGTGCCGAGCGCAAACCGCGTGCGGCCAGCGCGACCAGCAGCAGTAAACCCGCCGCCACGCCGCCGAACCACAGCACGCTGTTGAGCGCGCTGAATGCACGTGCCAACGCGCCGAGTCCTAATGCACCCAGCGAATCGCCACTCACATCCTGCGCGGTGCCCAGGCTGTTGACCCGACCCAATAGGGCATCTGGCGTGTGGTGCTGAATCAAAATAAATTGCAGCAGGGAAGCGATAGCATTGCTGTAGCCATAAGCCACCAATGCCAGCAACGCCGGAATCAGTTGGCTATACAGCCCCAAAGAAGCGATGCAACCGAAGGCAGCCAGTGCACTAACCAGCAACACCAGGCCTGGTCGTGACAACTGTCGCACCCAGCCGCTGGTGAATGCGCCGATCATCGCACCCAGCGGCACGGCGGAATACATCAGCCCGAGCGCTGAGGCATCAACCTGCCATGCTTGCGCCAGCGCCGGGAACAGGATGCGTACCGCGCCCACCATACTCACTAGCAAGCCGACCAGTACGGCGGCACCCACCACATTATGCCGGCAGACAAACTGAATGCCGCTGGCGAGCGCGCGCAAAGGGTGTTCAGGCTCCTGCTGCTCCGGTTTCATCGCGGGCAACCGCACCAGCGGGATCAGCGTCGCTAAGGTGCCGAGGGCGGCCACGGCAAAGGCCCAGCCGACGCCCGCCGCCACGATGATCATGCCACCCAGCGCCGGAGACAAGATCGCCCCCAGTCGCACGGTTAACATGCTCAGCGCACCGGCTTCCGCCAGATGCTCGCGTCCCACAATTAACGGAATCACCGCCATCAGCGCTGTCATGCCCAGCGCACCAAAAAATCCGTCCCAGAAGGCGAGCAAATAGAGCGCCCACAATGAAGGGGCAGGACTAAACGCGTTCAGGCTCAGCAACACAAAACCGATACCACAGGTGCCACGCGCAAACAGGATCAGCTTGCGGCGATCATAACGATCCGCCAGCACGCCCCCGAGCAGCAGGCCAATAAACATGCCGATACCATCCAGCATCACGGCGACGCCGACCTGCAAGGTCGAGCCGGTCATGGCCTGAATCTGGATCGGCACGCCCACTGCCAGCATGCCCAGCGCAAATACGGATAGCATGCGGGCGCAGAAGATAGCGCGAAACGCGGCGTTGTTTTTCAGCAGGCTGAAATCTAGAAGAATTGAAGGCTTAGCCATAAATATCCATTGTTAAAACGAGCAGGGGCGCACATCAGTGCGCCCACATTAAGTGGCCAAAGGCCGGGTGTTATGAGCGACTCTCAGATAACAAACGATTGATCAGCGGACCCAGCACTTTCAGCGAGGTGGCAGACAAAATGTCAGCGTGCTCGCAATCCAGCGGCCAGATTTCCAGGTCTGAAACAAACGGTTTCCAGGTCGCCGGCACATCCATGTCGGCAGGCAGGGTTTTCTCCGCCATAAACAGCGTGGCTTTACCGGCATAACGCGGCGTACGCGCTTCCGCCAGCCGTGCGACTGCGTCCTTGTAGTTGGCGACGATGGTGCTAAACATCGCGGCTTTCTCGGCACGTAACAGGGAATCGCGCTCATCTTCAGTAGCAGCCATAAACTCGGCCTGTTCCCGCGCCACTTCCTGCTCCGCCTCTTCAGCATCGGGCGTGCGCCAGTCCTGTCCTTCGGCCGGGTAAGTATCCAGCAGACCAAGGAAGGCCACGCTTTCGCCATTGGCCTGCAGGCGCGCCGCAATGCCTTGTGCCAGCGTGCCGCCCAACGAGTAGCCCAGCAGAAAATAAGGCCCATGCGGCTGCTGCTCGCGAATCACAGCCAGATGGCGATCGCACATGGCTTCTACACTTGTACAGGCTGCGATAACACCCGCCGGGCGCGGTGATTGCAGCCCCACAATCGGGAAATCGCCGTCGAGATAGTGCAGCAGCGCGCTGTACTGCCAGGCGAACCCTGATGCCGGATGGATGCAGAACAGCGTCGGCCCCTGACCGGCACGCAGTGGCAGCAGTTCCCCGTTGCCGCTGCTGTCGCTGGCATCGCCTGATAACAGCGCTGCCAGTTTCTCCACGCTGCGTGCGGCGATGATCTGTCCGACACTCACCGGCTGCGCTACACGGCGGCGCATTTCTGCTGCCAGTCGCATCGCCAGCAGTGAATGACCGCCCAGTGCGAAGAAATCGTCGTCGGCATACACCTGCTCACATCCCAGTAGCTGCTGGAACAGTTCTGCCAGCATCTGCTCGTGAGGCGTTTCCGGCAGACGGCCAGCCTGCGTGCTGCGTTGCGGCATCGGCAGGGCTTTACGATCCAGTTTGCCGTTGGCGCTGAGGGGCAAATCGTCCAGCAGCAGATAGCTCACCGGCTGCATATGGGCAGGCAGGCGGGTGCTCAACTGCTGTTTAATTTGATCGATATCCAGTACCACGCCAGGTTGTGCTACCAGCCAGCCGAGCAGCTGGCGATTATCGACGCCCGCCGCCGCCTGTTGTGTCAAATTGCGCGCAGCCACGACTGCTTGCGCCACGCCCGGCAATGCCACCAGCGCCTGCTCAATTTCACCCGGTTCAATGCGCTGCCCGCGCATCTTCAGCTGATCGTCGCTGCGGCCCAAATACTCCACGGCACCATCCTCGCGCCAGCAGGCGATGTCACCGGTGCGGTACATACGTTCGCCATCGGCAAATGGGGCGGCAATAAAGCGTTGCGCGGTGAGATCGGCGCGATGCAAATAGCCATCCGCCAGCTGGATGCCGCTGAGATAGAGATCGCCCGGCACGCCAACTGGCACCGGGCGCAGCAGGTTATCGAGGATATGCAGTTGGGTGTTCCACACCGGACGACCAATCGGCACGCCGGGGCCATTCAGACCTTCGAGCGCGTTACCGCTGGCCGGTTGCCAGGTGACATCCACGGCGGCTTCGGTCGGGCCGTACAGATTATGCAGCGGAGCCGCGATCACCTGCTGATAGCTGCGCGCCAGATCGCAGGCCAGCGCTTCTCCGCTGCAAAATACGCGGCGCAGTGAAGCGCAGGCGAGATCGGTTTGCGCACTGACATGCCCGACAAAGGCGGCCAGCATCGACGGAACGAAGTGCAGGGTGGTGACCTGATAATCGTCAATTAACTGCCACAGCGCCTGTGGATCGCGATGGGCATCCGGTGGCGCCATCATTAGCTGTGCGCCGGTCATCAATGGCCAGAAGAACTCCCACACCGAAACATCAAAGCTGCACGGCGTTTTCTGCAACACCACATCGTCGCTGCGCAGTGGATAGCTGGCCTGCATCCAGCGTAAGCGGTTAACGATGGCGCGTTGATTGACCACCACGCCTTTCGGCTTGCCGGTTGATCCTGATGTGTAAAGCACATAAGCCGGGCGCTGCGCATCGGGTTTAGGCAATGGATGACGTGCCACAGTCTGTGCGCTGGCAAGGCGATCGAACATCATCAGAGTGCCAAAGTTGGCGAATCGACTTTCCAAGGCCGACTCGGTGATCACCACCCACGGTCGTGCATCGTCCACCATGTACGCCAGACGTTCATCGGGATAGCCAATGTCCAGTGGTAACCAGGCTGCGCCTGCCTGCAAGATGGCGGTAAGGGCAATACTCAGGCGAACCGAACGCGGCAAGGCAACGGCAACGATATCGCCTGGCATCACGCCCGCTTCGATCAGTCGATCGGCCAGCAATGTGGCCTGACGCTGCATCTCGCGGTAGCAGAGCTGATGCTCAACATCACACAGCGCCAGCGCGTCCGGTGTGCGTGCGGCTTGCTGGGCGATGGCTTGTTGTAGGGTTTCATTTTCCAGCTGCACGCCGGTGTTATTGACCCACTCGAGCAGCGATTGCTCGGCGAGGGTTTGCAAACGCCACTGCGTTAACGGCAGATCTGGTGTGGTCACCAGCTGCTGTAACAGCAGCAACAGGCGTTCAGCCAGACGGTCGGCATCGGTGACGCAAGCGCGGTATTCCATTAATAGCGTCAACTGTTCACCCGGCAGCACCAGCAGCGTCAACGGATAATGGGTATAGCCGCGGTTGTGGATCGCGTCGCAGCGCACCTTCGCGTTGGCGTCGAGTAATGTCTGATTATCAGGATAGTTCTC
The DNA here is from genome assembly GCF_030053335.1 of Pantoea sp. EABMAA-21. Lineage (NCBI taxonomy): Bacteria > Pseudomonadati > Pseudomonadota > Gammaproteobacteria > Enterobacterales > Erwiniaceae > Pantoea > Pantoea sp. EABMAA-21. The sequence continues at coordinate 84,802 of NZ_JASGBX010000010.1, read as the reverse complement.
CACCACCAGCAGGGTATCAAATAGCGTACCCGCACCCGCCAGCTGTTGGATTTCAGCCAGTCCAAGGCAATCCTGCTCAATCAGCTGGATCTGACGATTTTGGTGCGCGGCTAACTGCTCCAGCAACGGGCGTTGAGTATCAAACCGCACGCGCACCGGCAGCGTGTTACTGAACAGACCGACATGTTGATCGATCCCTTCAATCTGGCCGAAACGACCTGAAACCGGCGCGCCAAATATCACGTCCTGCTGACCACTGGCAATCGACAACATCATGCCCCACAGGCCCTGCATCACGGTGTTGAGGGTCAATCCGCGAGTGCGGCACAGCGCATAGAGTTCGCGCTCCAGCGAGGCGTCCAGCGTAATGCGTTTTTCCTGAACAGCACTCTCGGCGGCATTGGGATATAGCAATGTGGGCCGCACGTCGCGCAGGCACTCTTGCCACTGCTGGTGAGCCTGATGCTCATCACGCTGGCTAAGCTGGCGCACGATGTCGGCATAATGGGTGCGTTGGGCGGCCAGCGGCTGTTGACGCAATGCGCTAAGTAAATCGTTTAAAATCACCGGCGTTGACCAGCCATCCACCACCAGATGATGCGCATTGAGCAGCAGCGTCCAGCGTGCTTCATGGCGATGCGGGATTAGCGTCGCCTGCAACATCACCGGCTGCCGGAACAGATCCTGTGACAGCGCCTGATGTTCAGTGGCGTCAATATCCTCGACTTCCAGCACCTGTAGCGGCCAATGCAGATCGCCTTCCGGCAGCAACTGCAAGGGTTGCAGACTGAGTTCGCTATCAAACCTGGCGGCGAGCTGCGGATGGCGCTGCAACACCTGATTGAGCGCCTGCTGCACCGATGCTACCGACACATCACCGCTGAGGGTTAATCGCGTCAGTGAGTTATAGCTGCCTTGCGCGCCACTGGTCTGCGCGTGGAACAGTAATCCTTTCTGCAACGGCAGCAGCGGCAAGACGTGGCTAAAGGCCCCGTGACGTGCGCGCAAACGTTGCAGCAGCGCATCATCAACGCCTTCAAGATTGATTTCCGCAGCGACCAGCGTGTTGGCGGCCTGCTGTGGCTGTTGCTCTGCGAAGTGGTAAAGCTGTTGCGCACCCAGAGCGATGGCCTGATGCAGTTGCTCAATCTGATCGGCATGCAAGACGCCCTCCGCCCAGCTCCAGTTCAGCGCCAGCTGCTGGTCATCAACAAACACGTTGAGTTCCAGTGCGTGCTGTAACGGCATGGCATCGTCCTGAATCACCGCAAAAGTGTCGCGGAACTGCTGCGCGGTCCGCTGAGGCTGCCAGTGACCGGCGGATTGAGTGAAGCGGCCGAGATAATTGAACAGCACCTGTGGCGCATGGTCGGCGGCCAGTTTCGCCAATGTAATGCCACGGTGGGCATCCAGCCAGCGCAGTTGGCCATAACCGATGCCGCGATCCGGCACGGCACGCAGCGCGGATTTCACCGCGCGCACGCTGTCATTGAGGTCGGCCGAAGCAGGCAGGGCGAGCAGCAGAGGAAACTCCGCTGTCAGCCAGCCCACCGTGCGCGCCAGATCCTGATGATCGTGCAACTCGGCACGGCCGTGTGACTCCAGCGTAACGCGTTGTGACGCACTGCCGTTCATGCTGCGCAGCGCCAGTGAGAGCAGCGTCAGCAGTAACTCTTCGCTGGTGGCACGGAACTGCTGCGGCAGGGTATTCAGCAAGGCAGAGCTGGTGGCCACATCCAGCAGGGTGCGCTGATGCAAGACACGTTCGTTACCCGTTAAGGCTCGCTCACCCAGCGCCGGCAGCGGCTGTTCCAGCATGCGTTGCCAGAACGGCATTTCGCTGGCGCGTGATGCCAGGTTAGCCAGCAGCGTAGCGGACCAGTCATGCAGTGAGGTCTCTTCGGCAGGCAAGGTGATCGGTGCACCGCTTAGCAGTGCATCACCGGCCTGTTGCAGTTCATCCAGCAATACTCGCCATGACACGCCATCCACCACCAGATGGTGCAGCGTTAACACCAATCCGCAGCTTGCACCTTGTGTCTGGAGCAGGGTTGCCTGTAGCAATGATCCTGTCGCCGGATCGAGGCGTGCTGCATCGTCACGGAAGGCCTGATCGGCGGCCTGGTCATATGCTGACACTTCGATAACACGACAACGCGCAGGGCGCGCAGAGAGCGATTCGCCCACCACTAACTGCTTATCACGCGTGAAGGCGTTGAGGGCTGGATGCGTGTTGGTAAGCTGTTCAATCAGCTGTTCCAGCTGCGCGAGTTGCAGCTCTGGCGGCACCGACAGCAGCACGCCGTGGGCGAAGCGCGCGTTAATGCCCGCCTGCGCATGGAACCAGTGCAGAATCGGCAGACCACCAATCGCGCCCTGTTGCGACACGCGGGCATGTTGAGTGTGTTGCGTTAGAGGGGCGAGATCTTGCGCCATACGTGCGGCGGTGCGTTCGGCAAAAATGTCACGTGGGCGAAGCATATAACCAGCGCGGCGAGCGGCGGTGCTGAGGCCCATTGCCGAAATACTGTCACCACCGAGTGAGAAGAAGTCATCTTCTGCGCCGACGCTCTCCAGCCCGAGCAGGCTGGCCATCGCCTGGCAAATTAACGCTTCCTGCGGGGTGCGCGCCGCGCGGCTTTGCTGTTGCTGAGCCTGATGGGGTTTCGGCAGTGCCTGGCGGTCGATTTTGCCATTCACATTCAGTGGTAGATCATCCAGCACCATCAGCACGGCTGGCAGCATATAGTCCGGCAACTGGCTACCCAACTGCGCCAGCAAGCGGTTGCTGATTTGCGGATCGGCGCGCAAGGCATCATCCTGCACCGAGCAGTAGCCAATCAGACGGTGCGTGGCGCCCATCACTTCGGCAATCACCACTGCGGTACTGACTTCGGGCAGCGCCACCAGCGCGTTTTCGATTTCACCGAGTTCGACGCGGAAACCGCGCACTTTGATCTGGTGATCCACGCGTCCGATAAACGCCAGTTGACCATCCTGACGCCAGCGCATCACATCGCCGCTGCGATACATCACCTCGCCTTCGCGGAAGGGGTTAGCCACAAAGCGCGCGGCTGTCAGATCCGGGCGGCGCAGATAGCCGCGCGCAATGCCGGTTCCGGAGATGTAGAGTTCGCCGGTGCAGCCAATCGGTACTGGACGCAGCTGGCTGTCGAGCAGATAAACCTGGCTGTTACCCACCGGGCGGCCAATTACCGGCTGCGGAGAAGCCAGCACGCTGGCACCGAGGGTATCAATGGTGTACTCAGACGGGCCGTAGTAATTGTGGATTTCCATCTGATGCTGTTGCTGCATCAGTTTCCACAACGTCGGCGTGGCCGCTTCACCGCCAATCATGACAAACGCAGGGCGGTGGTTTTCCGCTTCCAGTAATCCGCTGTCGATCATCTGAGAGAAGAATGACGGCGTGATGTCCAGCAGATCGACCGGCACCGCGTTCATCTGCTGAATCAAACCCCAGGCATCGCGACGTAGTTCTTCGTCGAAGATATTCAGCTCGCAGCCCATCAGCATGCAGAACAGCGGTTCCCACGAAGAGTCGAATGAGAACGACGCGGTATGACCGGCGCGCATGCGGCGCGGGTTGCTGGCGTGGAAGCGGTCAATCGCCGGTCCAAACAGATGTTCGCGATGTGACAGGAACAGATTCAGCAATCCCTGATGTGTGCTCATCACGCCTTTTGGCCGGCCGGTGGATCCGGAGGTGTAAATCATATAGGCAAGATCGTCGCCGCACAGCAGAGTGCTCGGTACGCTGGTCGGCTGTGCCGCCAGTTCGCTCTCCAGCTGATCGATGCACAGCGCGGGAAGGGCCGGCATCTGCGCCAGTGTCGTGGAGTGAGTCAGCAATAATGCGGGTTGCGCATCGTCACACATTAGTGCCAGACGTTCGCGTGGGTAGTCAAGATCCAGCGGCATGTAGGCCGCGCCGCTCGCCAGCACACCAAAGATGGCGACCAGCGAATCCACTGAGCGCGGAATACCCATCGCCACCACGTCGTCTGCTTGTAAGCCACGCGCCATCAAGGCATGTGCCAGTTGCATGGCGCGGTCGGTCAGCTGGCGATACGTCAGTGACTGTGTGCCACAGACGACTGCCGTCAGGTCAGCGCTTTGTGCCGTGCGTTGCAGCAGCATATCCACGATGGTGGTCGCCCCCGCAGGCGGGGTGATTTTCGGGCCAGTGGACCAGCGCTGTAAATCAGCCTGTTCGTCTGGAGCAATGATCGAAAGCGTATCCAGAGTGGCTTCGGGTTGTGCAGCGAACTGCGTGAGCAGATGACGAATACGGTCTGCGTGACGCTGTAACATTTGTGCGTCGTAGCGCGCAGGGTTAGCCACCAACGTTAACTGCAATGCGCCATCACGGAAGCCCACTTCAAACTCGATATCGTCAACCGGGCCCATGGCTAAGGTGTGGGTCGCCGCCGGAATGCCATCGAATTGCAGATCATCATGGTAGACCTTGACGTTAATCACCGGCCCGTAAAGCTGTTGGCTGCTGCCGACCAAACCCAGATCGCGACGCAGTTGCTCTGCTTCATAGCGCTGATGACGGCGTGCTTTGCGGATTTCCGCCTGTACCTGCTGCAGCAGCGCGGCTAAATCGGTGTGATGAGGGATGTCGAAGATCAGCGGCAGCACGTTGACCACCGGCCCCAACGTCGTCAGTGCCGCTGAGCCCATGCGGCGCATAAACGGAAAGCCAATCGCTAAGCGCGAGCTGCCGCTAATGCGCGCCAGATAAGCCACCAGCAGGGCACTGACAATATCGCCTTCGCTGCAATCCTGGAACGCCACGTGCTGACGCAACGTTGTCAACTCCGGCAGCACGACGTGGCAGCTGATCGGACGATCGCCAGCATCCGTTACGCTTTCACTGGAGAGCGTTAAAGTTTCGGGTAGTTCAGCCGCATAGGTCTGCCAGTGGCTGGCGGAACGGGCAAACGCCGGGGATACTCCCCACTGCTGATACTCATCAATCACCTCGCTAAACGGCGTGAAGGTTGAAAGTGAGGGTTCTTCGCCACGACACAGTTCGGCATAGATGGCCGCCACGCGCTGCGTCAGCGCTTCGAAACTGAAGCCATCAACCAGCAGATGGTGATATCGCTGATACCACCACCAGCTGCCATCACCCACGCGCATTAACACGTGGCGATACAGCGGCTTATCACCGTCGGCCGCCAGTTCGGCGCGCAGATCGGCCTGCATCAGTTTATGCGCCTGACCGGTGGCGTCCGCGCGCTGGCTGAAGTCATGCCACTCCGGCAGCACCAGTGCCTGCGCGCCAAACCATTGCGCGGGATTCCCGTTTTCATCGAGGCCAAAGCGTGCCTGCACGGTATCGGCTTCCGCCATCGTCTGGCGGATGGCGCTGTCCAGGGCGGCGCGGTTGATGTCGCCGTGCAGCACGCTGTAGTGCGCCACGGTAAATTGATTGCGCTGCTGCGCAATAGCGTCAGCGATCCAGATGCCGGGCTGAGCCGCCACCAAAGGATACGCAGGTGAATGCGTGATTAACGATGCCAAAGGAATGTTCCCGTCTAAAAAAATCGAAAAAGGAAAAGTTAAAAAGCGAAAAATCAATGTGCGCTGGACGACGTCTGTTGCGTCGCTGGTCGCATGTCCTGCCAGTGTGTTTCGATGTACTCAATCGCTGCGGCACGCGGCAGCGGACCCGCCACGTTTTGCCAGCCCGCAGGCACCTGAGCAAATGCGGGCCACAGGCTGTACTGTTGGCGCGCGTTGATCAGCACCAGAAAATCGAGCGCGTCGTTATCAAACGGATTTTGTTGTTCAGACATGGTGGTTACCTTTTGAGGTTGGGTCAGAGAGAAGATCGGCCAGCAGCCAGCGGCAGCCGTCGATCAAGCCGCCGCGCCAGCACAGCGCGTCGTGCCCTCCGGCGTAGCAGCGGAAAAACAGTTCATGTCCAGCGGCTTCGAGTGCGGGACGTATTTGTTGATTCACGAACAACATGTCCTGCTCGCGATCGCCGACTTCCTGGAAAATCTTCAACTTGCCAGCGGGCAGGGCGTTGTCCTGTAAGCGCTGCAACAGCAGACCCGGAGCGTGCCGTTCACGGTTAGCGTAATCGCGGATGTATTGCAGATGCGGCCACCAGAACGAGCCGGATTGCGTGAGGATGCGGCCAAAACGCTCTGGCCAATGCAGGCCAGCATAGAGCGCCGCGAGGCCACCATAGCTTTGCCCCGCCACCAGCGTGCGGCAGCCATCGCTGCTGAACGCGGCATGCTGACGGGCCAGCGGCAACAGTTCCTGTTGCACCGCCTGCCAGAAGGTTTCGTTGCAGGGCAGCTCAACCTCGCGATGCTGGCTATCGATTACGTCGATAAACAACCAACAGGCAGGCGGCAGTTCGCCGGCATCGGTGACCTGATCGAGGGCGCTGAAAATCGGCTGTCCGTATACCCAATTCTGCCCATCCAGCAGAATCGCCAGCGGGCGCTGATCCGGTTGCGCAGTCTGTCCGGTGGTGTAAAGCCAGACGTGACGCGTGACATTGAGCAGATCGCTGTGCCACTGCAAAGTTTGCAGGCCATCCGGCCAGGTTTCGGCTAAACCGGCATCCAGCTGTTGCCAGGCGGATTGATCAGGCGCCTCGGGCATATGCGCATTACTCAGCGCAAAGCGGCGGCTGCTCAGAAACGGGGGCGAAGGATTCAGCATGTCGGGGATCGCCAGCGGCATCAGCGAGATCCACCACTTGCGTTGCAGCACCCGGCAGGTTTCGTCACTGCCGCAGAACAGCGGGGGCATATGGTCATCCGTCACCGGGATCAGGCTATAGCTGCCACGCCAGTCAGATTCGATCTGCGTCGACCAATGCCAGACATCACTGTTGCCGACGCGAACCAGGGATTCGGGGGCCTGGCTGTGATGGTCGGTGACGCCGTTTATATCGACATAGACCCTTTTTGTAGACGATGACTCGGAACGGCCCTCGGGATCGCGCCAGAAGAAATGCATGTGCGTTTCGCCATCAGCCTCATGCTCAATCACCGGCGTACCCGCCTGATGAAGCTGTTCCCACCAGCGATGGCTGCCGAGATCGTCCTGCTGTAACCACTGGGTAACTGTTCCAGTGGGCAACCAGATTTGCGTCATTAGTTCTGCGTCACTGAGAAACATCCTGCAATCTCTCTCCACATTTTCTTCAAAGACTTTACATTAACAAACGTAATGCAAATGCTATTGATAACGATTTACATTTGCAATATTATTTTTGCGCCGAATAAATCCCCTATTTTTCAGATGATTATTCTGAAATAGGCTTTTAAGGGGGATTCAGGGCCGCGTTTTGCGAGAGGAAGTTATATTTCAATCCGTTACAGCTTTCGCCGTTGGGTGGAGGGGAATGGACGGATTATTTCTTCGACAAGGCAGTTTGAAATAGAGATGGCAACTATGTCCGTTAAAGCAAAAAATTTAGCAATACCTGCTGTGGCACTTCCGTTCAGATTCTCCCGTCTCCACCTGTCACTGGCCTCAATTCTGCTGGTGGCGCCTGCCACTTTCAGCGTCGCGGCAGAAGAGACCATCACCGTGAATGCAGATGCGCGTGAAAGCGTGACGTCTCCACTGCAAGGCTATGTGGCGAAAGAGAGCGCTGCAGGTACCAAAACCTCAACGCCACTGCGTAAAACCCCGCAATCGATTTCGGTGATTACGCGTGAGCAGATGGACGATCAGGCAGCGCCGTCGGTAGCGGATGCTCTGAGCTACACCAGCGGCGTGCTGACCAACTACCGTGGCAACTCGAACCGTAACGATGAAATCATCGCGCGTGGTTTCCGCTATGCACCGAAATTCCTCGATGGCTTGAGCTATGGCTTATCCGGCCAGGCTGGCGCGGCAGGACAGATCGACCCATGGTTGCTGGAGCGTGTGGAGATGATTCATGGCCCGGCATCGGTGTTGTACGGCCAGGTGAACCCCGGCGGTGTCATCGCGATGACCAGCAAGCGCCCAACCGCGCAGAGCATTCATAAAGTTCAGCTCAGCACCGGTAATCAGCATCTGGGCGAAGCGGCGTTTGATTTCGGCGGCAAACTGAATGACGACAACACGCTGTTTTATCGTCTGAACGGTATTGCCAGCACCAAACATGAGTTCGTGAAAGATAACAAACAGCAGCGCATGGCGATTGCCCCCGCGCTGACCTGGCTGCCAAACGCGGACACCAGTTTCACCTTGCTGACCATGTATCAAAACGAGCCAAAGGCCGGATATCGTAACTTCCTGCCTGCCAACGGCACGCTGTTTAACACCAGCGCGGGCTACATTCCTTACGATTTCAACGTCAGCGATCCGAGCTTTAACGAAGCGAAACGCGAGCAGACTTCGGTTGGCTACATCTTCGAGCACAACTTCAACGACAACATCAGCTTCACGCAGAATATGCGTTACAGCAACATGGATGAGTCGTACAAATACCTGGTCTATACCTTCGATGTGGATGGCAGTGACCATCAGATCAACCGTCGCCCACAGCATGACAAAATTAAGTCCAAAGAACTGGGTATTGATAACCAGGTGAAAGCGACCTTCGATACTGGCAACGTTGCGCATACCGTGCTGGGCGGGCTGGATTACAAATGGAGCGATGTCGATAACAAACTGTGGCGCGACAGCGGTGATCAGTACATTCTCGACTGGGCGAATCCGACCAGCGTGACGATCAATGAGAGCGATCTGGCGTTGAACACCAGCACGCGCAAAAAGCTCGATCAGGTTGGCGTGTATTTGCAGGATCAGCTGGAATGGAATCAATGGAATCTGCTGCTGTCCGGTCGCCAGGACTGGTCAGAAGTGCGCACGCAGGATCGCATTGAGAACACCTCCACCCAGCAAAATGACAGCAAGTTCACCGGCCGTGCCGGTCTGTTGTACGCCTTCGATAATGGCCTGTCGCCGTATGTCAGCTACAGCACCTCGTTCGAACCGAACCTGAGCACCGGGGCGCCGGGTAGCGATCCGTTCGCACCGACTACGGGTGAACAGACGGAGATCGGTATCAAATATCAGCCAGTGGGTTGGGATGCAGTGTTCACCGTTTCCGCGTTTGATATCACGCAGAAAAACATCACCTCTTACAACAGCGAACTGGGTTACAACGAGCAGATCGGTAAGGTGAAGTCCAAAGGTATCGAGACGGAAGCGCACGCGCAAATTACCCCCGAAATTAAGGTGATGGCGGCTTATACCTTTACCGATGCAGAAACCAAAGAGAGCAACACCGCGGCGCAGGTTGGCAAAACGCCTTCCAGCATTCCGCGTCATGCCGCATCTGCCTGGGGTAGCTACAGCTTCCTTGATGGTGCGCTGAACGGACTGACGCTCGGTAGCGGCGTGCGTTACACCGGCACGGCCTGGGCGGATTCCATCGGTCAGGACAAGGTTCCACACTACACGTTGTATGACGTGATGGCGAAATATGAGCTGGGCGAAGCGGCGAATTCACTGCGTGGCACCACGCTGCAGCTGAACGTGAACAACGTGGCCGACAAGCACTATGTTGCCTCCTGCAGCAACACCAGCGCGTGCTTCTACGGCAGTGGTCGTTCGATTGTGGCGTCTGTCAGCTACAGCTGGTAAGCGTGATAAGGCAGGGCGTCCTTGCGGGCGCCCTGGTTTTATCCATTTGCATTCCGTGCTGTGTTCCTGCAGATGAAACACCTGGAGACAGGTTTTCGGATAATACTGGATTTGTGTGACTGTCATCACTCCGCGAGGCACGCTAAAATGATCGCTTCTCATTTAGCAAAAGGTTTTTCGTCACGATGTTTTCGCGTTTCACTTTGGCCGCTCTGACGGCCGCACTCATGCTTACCGGTTGTGCACGTCACGCCGCAGACAGCAACGCTACCGCGCAAGCTGACGCTCCAGCAGCGGCGCCCATCGAGAATGACAACATTCCTTCCCAGTTTGATAGCGGCCCGACCGTGATCAACGTTTCTCATCTGATCACGCGTACCGATGACGGGTCTTCCGTTTACGTGACGGTAGATGGTCAGGATGCCGGGCTGCTGCAAAAAGGCGAGAATAAAGAGATCCGCGTCAGTGAAGGCAAACACCAGGTCGGTGGTTACGTGCAGACGCTGTTTGGTTTTGGCAAGGTGACCATCGCATCGGTGGATGTGACCACCGACACCAAAGGCCCAAAGAACGTGGTTTATTCGGTGACGCGTCAGAAGCCGACCTTTAGCGAAACCCAGGCCGCTGCGCCAAACAACTCCTGATTTGCAAGCGGTGCTGCGCTTGCCAGCACCGCCCCCGTTTAATTCCGGCTAAACACCAGTTTCAATCCCGCAACGGCGAAGCAGCAGGCCAGCAGCGCATCCAGCCCACGGCGGATACGGCGATAAAATGCCGCCATCACCGCAGTGGAGAACAGCACGGCATAGCCGCAAAACACCAGCACGCAGATTGTGGCACAACCGGCGATGATCATCGGTAAGGTTGAAGTCGCTGCATCCGGTTTCAGTGCCACCGACATGATCGCCACCCAGGTCAAAATCGCCTTGGGATTACCGACGTGCATCAAAATCCCCTGACGAAACAGCCTGGCAAAGGCGACTTTATCGCCGTTGGCGCTGAATTTATTCGCATCAGGACGGCGTAAAGCCGATTTACCCGCCTTATAGGCCAGCCACAGCAGATATAAGCCACCGCCGATTTTCAGCACAATCAAGAGCTGAGCAAAGGTTGCCAGTACGGTTAACACGCCGCAGGCTGCCAGCAGCGCCCACATCATCGAACCGCTGATCACACCACTTGCCAGCGCCAGTGCGGCACCGCGTCCTTTCTTCATTGCCGTGCCCATAATCGCCATATTGCTCGGGCCAGGGCTGGCGGTGGCAACAAAATAGGTGGTGTAGATCAGAATCAATTCGTGTGAAAGCGCCATGTCGTCCTCTGCGATGAGATTGTTCTGCTTTTGTTATATCGCCTGCATCGCAGAATGACTACTGCTGATTCCGTCTTAAGAAGGGATCGCTTTGGCGTAGCTGCGACTTTTCACTTTATAAAGCGTGAAAACAATCGATAGCGTGGCAATCACCACCAGAATCAATCCGGGGCCAATCAGCGATCCAAAGCCTAACGCATTGAAGATCAGCAGGCCGACAATGCCACCGGTGAGGAAGGAGAAGATGGTCACCAGATGGGTATTCAGTTGCTGCTTAAAAGCACGAATATTTTTGGAAGGATCGCGACGTAATAACGCAACAAATACCGAACCGATTGAAATGCCTGCATCTGTCAGCGTGCCGGTAATATGGGTAGAACGAACACGACCGTTGGAAAGTTGAGTCGAGGTGGAGTTATGTACACCCATTAAGAAAGCAAGCAGCAGCAATATTTCGCCGTTATTATTCGATGAGAAATAATAGATTTCGAACAGTGACGTCAAAATTAACAGCACACCTTCCACCAGCAGAATGCAGCTAAATATGGTGCGAAGCCCATTAATCACCCCAAGCACCACCGAAATCCTCGCGACAACCGCGCCCGTGACAAAGGCGCCGATCATGGCGATAAATACCTTGAGGTTGCGAATATCCATCTCATTCAAATCGCTGGATATTTGCGCGATGTTACCGGACATATGTGAGGGAAAAAAGCCAAAGGCGGCTAACGCCATGGCGTTCAATAATCCTGCTGATGTGGCAAGGCACAGGGCGAGATTACGATCTTCAACGTGTGTTCTGGTTCGCTTCAGTTTTATCAGCATAATTCACCCTTGCTCATGGAGAGTATTGTGATAACGCAATGCGTCAAATCTGGTGTTCGCCAGTGAATAAGTGAAGCACAAAAATCTTAAGAGGATCTTAATAACTTTCAGATATAGAAAAATCCTATTATGGGTGTAAAGATATCTAAGGAAGATTGCCAGTTGCGTTATCTCTGTTTACTTTCGCCTGATGTTTTTAATTTCAGAGAAATATCACAATGACCATTTCTGGTGTTCAACCTGAGCAGCGGCGCGCGCTACTGCTGGTCAATCGTCGGGCACGTCGCGGTGCGCAGTGGGCGGATTTGGCGCATCAGCAATTATCGGCTGCAGGCTATTCCCTGATTACCCCGCACGAAGATGATGAACGCAGTTACAGTGAATTGATTCTGGCGCATCAGCATCAGGTGGATGTGGTGATTGTGGGCGGCGGCGATGGCACGCTGAATGCGGCGGCACCAGGGCTGATGCAATCCCGCTTGCCGCTGGGCATTTTACCGCTCGGCACGGCGAATGACTTTGCCCGTACGTTAGGCATTCCTTTTAATCTGGATGCAGCGATAAACATCATCGTCGCAGGGCATACGCGGCGTATCGATCTGGGTGAAGTTAATGGTCACCTGTTTTTGAACGTGTCCAGCGTTGGGTTTTCTGCCAGCCTTGCGCGAAATCTCACCGCAGCAGCCAAGAAAAAGTGGGGCACAGCGGGTTATGCGCTTGCGGCTTTACGCCTGCTGCGGCAAAGCCGTCCGTTCAGCGCCATGCTGCATTATGATGGCCAGCAGGAAGCGATTAAAACGGTGCAGTTTTCGGTGGGCAACGGCCGTTTTTACGGCGGTGGGATGACGATAGAGAAGGATGCTGCACCCGATGATGGTCGTCTGGATGCTTATAGCCTCGAAGTGCGCCACTGGTGGCAAATTCTGGCGCTTTTTCCTTACTTGCGCCGTGGCACGCATGGTCGCTGGGGCAGCGTGCGTACGCTGAGCGGCACTCAATTTAGCCTGCACACCCGGCGTACGCATGACATTAATGCTGATGGGGAAATTATTGGCCGCACGCCTGCGCACTATCGTTTAATTGAGGGGGCGATTTCGGTATTAGCACCAGATAAACCTTAACAATTCACTATGCTGGAACGTTAATATCGGCTGATGAGAGTGTGCCACTATTCTGAATATCCAGAACTCATTTCATTTAAGTCAATAATCAGTTCGTTAAGGTGTTCCTCTTTTTACCTCTGACAACCTGATGATAATTCGAGGTGTCATTCGATCACCTTGAGATAAATCATCGGGTGCACAGTTCCATTTCTCGTATGATGGCGATGAAATGACAGACCTTTCATCGATTGCCGCGCCTTATCACAATCTTTACATTATCCTGAAAACCTCTTTCAGGGATCATCCCAATGAATTTCCGCTCTGACATAAACGGGCTGCGTGCCTATGCGGTTATGTTAGTCATCCTCTACCACTTTGGTTTTACCCAGGTGAGTGGGGGATTCCTCGGTGTGGATGTGTTCTTTGTTATTTCTGGTTATTTAATGACGGGAATTATTCTCTCGCGACTTAATCATCAGAAATTTTCACTGATGGCTTTCTATGCCGCGCGCTGCAGGCGAATTATCCCGCCATTAATGGTGCTGTGCGCAATATTAATGTTGATGGGTTATTTCCTGATGCCGCCAGACGAGTATCAACGCATGGCGGAGCATGCGGTCTCCAGCCTCAGCTTTATATCCAATGTGGTCTATTTCAAACAGGGCGGTTATTTTGATACCGGATCGGTATATAAATGGTTGCTGCATACCTGGTCGTTAAGCGTTGAGTGGCAGTTTTATTTGTTATTACCTTTGGCGTTGATGTTCACCGCGCGTTTCCTGCGCCAGCAATTTGCCTGGGTGATGAGCATAGCGGCGCTGTTGTCGTTTGGCCTGGTGCTGGCGATGGTTGCTGCTGATTATCATCTCACCGCCACCTATTATTTGTTGCCCACCCGCGCGTGGGAAATGCTGGTTGGCGGATTAGTTTATCTGGCACTTAAAACACGACTGAGCGGGCAGGGGTGGGTTCCACCACTGAGTATTCTGGCGCTGATTTTGTGTGCGCTGAAATTTGATGAGAATATCGCGTGGCCCGGCATCATGACGTTGATACCGGTGATGTTCACCGCGCTGATCCTTCATGCGGGGGTACAGAACAGTCGGTGGTTAAATCATCGCGTGATGCAGCACATCGGTAAAACGTCTTATTCGATCTATTTATGGCATTGGCCCTTGTGGGTGTTCTGGCATCTGGCGGACTGGCCGGTCACGTTCGTCAGCCAGGTATTACTGATCCTACTGTCACTGGCTGCCGGTTGGGCTTCTTACGTCTGGGTTGAGAACAGGCAAAGCTGGTTCAGCCGGAAAACCTTTATCGCGCTGGGACAGGCTGCTGTGGTGATGTTGTTCGGTGTGACGATCGTTGCGAGGGCGGGAATCCCTTCGCGCCCGCCCGCCGTGGTGGCCTCAATCGATCACTATTCACAGCAACGCTTTGCGCTGGCTAAAAATTGCTTTGTACTTAGCGGCATCACATCACCACAGTGCGTATTTGGCGATGCCAGAAGGGTGAATCTGGTGGTGCTGGGTGATAGCCACGCCGCCGCCATGTTGTCCTCGATTGTGGCCAGCGCGGGAACGCAGGATGGCGTGGTGTTCATCGCACAGTCTGGCTGTCCTTCAGTGCCGGATATTCAACGCAGCGCCAGCCCTGATTGCGGTGGCTTTGTAAAAGCGGCAATGGCTGATATTGAACGCAAATACCCCAACGCATCGGTATTGATCATCAATCGCATGTCGTTTTATCTGCACGGCGAATATGGCAGCGGCAGCAGCGCACCGACCTATAGCTTCAGGCAGGACGGCAGTTCTGTTGCCGCCTACCAACAGCATTTTGGCGCCGCAGTGAAACAGCTCGCCAGCCATCATCGCGTCTTTATCATGACGCCGGTGCCGGAATTCGGTTATGACGTGATTTATCGCATGTCACGCGATGCGATGCGCGGCAAAGTGCTGACCATTCAGCAATCTCGCGCTGAGTATCAATTACGTCATCAGGACGCGCTGGCAATGCTCAACAAGATCGTGGCGCTCTCACCTAACATCACCTTGCTGGATGCCTCGCAGGGATTGTGTGACAGCCGTTACTGCTACGGAGCCAGAGAGAATGTGCCGCTGTATCGCGACGACAATCACCTTTCGGAAGTGGGGAACAAAAGTCTGAGCGGGGTGTTTGCAGGGATGTGGGGGATCATTGAGGGGCGGTGATTTGTTAATCAACCCTACTAAAGTGTTGTAAATAAATATGTTTTTAGATATGCATCTAAATTTTTTGCAACAACGCGACAAAAATACTCAGAAATAATGAAGCGGGCTCTCGTTTATAACACTTGACTGCTAATGAGTCAGGAATGGCTCAATATAGATTGTAATATATATATCCTTGTATAGACTCTAATCTATAAGGATGAATGGTGTGGAGTGTTTTAGGCAACGAACTAAGGGCTAAAAAATGAAAACGTTAGAAGACCTGATGGCGGATTTAACGCCTGAGGAGCTCGTTCAGGTCAATGATAAAGTGGTGGCAATGCGCCTGGACTCCCAACTTTATAAGTTACGCGAGGCGCTGCAAAAAACGCAAAAGCAACAAGCGGAAGCCATGGGTATCGCTCAACCGTCAGTTGCAGCAATTGAAGCGCGCGGCGAAGACCTGAAAATTGCCACCTTAAAGCGTTATGTTGAGGCGCTGGGCGGGCAATTAACGATTGGCGTAAATATGCCTGGCGGCCAGCACGTGGATTTCGCGCTTTAAGCAGTTTCGTTTTTCTGAGCCAGCCACACCGTTCTGCCACCGCAGGTGGCATCTTCGGTGATCTGATTAACCACGTTGAAACCGTTATCCGACAGCAGTTGGCGGAATTCATCGTGATCCAGACTGGCATGATAGAGCGGACGGTCAAGGAAAGTGCCCATTGCTTCGCCGTCGCCGTGCCCGCTGGTGAACATTAATGCCGCGCCAACCTGGGCATGCTGAGCAAAACGTGGAAACATCGTGCGTTGGTTATCGCGCGTCAGGTGGAAGAAGCTGTCCCATGCGATGATGCCGTTAAAAGTCTTCTCAAGTGCCAGCGTGCGCATATCGGCAACATGCCACTGCGCCTGTGGGAACCGTTCACGACAGCGGGTGATCATCGGCTCGGATGCATCTACTCCCGTGACCTTAAATTGCTGCTGTAAAAAGTACTGCGCAATTGGAATACCTGCACCGCAGCCCACATCCAGGATCTCACCGCCAGCAGGAATCAGATCCAGAAAACGCGCCAACCAGTGCTGCTCGATGAAGTGCTTAATGCGGTAGTTATCCCAGACTTCGGCACCTTCCCGATACAGATCAATAATATGTTCAGCTTCTTTCTCGTGATTCATGATTTGGCTTCATGTGAGGTGGAGGGGGGAATCATAATGCTCAGCATTCTCTTGCGAAATCATATCGCTTCCTTATCTGAATTTTTTTCTAGCTCACGCTTAACGGCGCTCAACGTTCTGCGCCGAATCAAACCACTTCCCGCTCTTATCGCCAGCCAATAAGTTGCCATCTTAAAGTGAGAGGCTTTGTCGGGGCAGTGGATGAACGTTTCCGTAATAAGTTCGGACTGGCTGTCATTAATGATATTAACTTGATAGCGCAGCAACAGCTTTGCAGCACCCGGCCGCGCGGGCTGCTGATACTCTTCAGCGTCTGAAATGTTTTCCAGACCAAAGTCGGCGCGCCAAAACTCCCCTCTTAACCCATAGCAAAGTTCAAAATCAGAGGCGTGAAGAAGCGTGAAGGTTTGCAGACCGAATTGATCATCCTGGGATACAGGGGCCTTTCTTTGCAGTTTACGCGGCAACTGTCGTATCGACATCAATGCCCGGATCACCGCATCATGCTCAAGATCGAAGGCCTTGATAAGCGGCATGATCTTTTCCGGGCTGGTGGTTTGGATTAGCGCGCTGTGTTTTTCGTGGAACTGGAAATCAGGCAGGTAGGGCGGAACGTCACTCCAATTAGTCAGCATTTTCTTTGACACAAAACCCAGTGAAATCATCCTTAACCTCGTTTTGGGGTGTTAATGCAGAGCCCGTTGCATGCGGCACATGTTCACTAACATAGACAGGTTGACTGCGAAATTAAAGAATGGAATGCGCACTCGCAAGGGAAGGGGGGCCTGTAGCGGGTCATCCTAAGGATGAAAATGCGCCCGGTGGCGCATTTTTTTTGCGACTAAGGAACCAACCGGAGATATCCTGCACTGAACAAGATTCGCCCACTCAAATTTCGGAGAAGAAAATCGATGAAAAGCGCAACTGCAAAGTCCTATAAAAAAGCGAACGAGATGTTGAAAAGTGGCGAATTCAGGGAGGTTGTTCTGGATTTCAACATCAGTGCCGATGAATTTTTTGAACTTGCGGATCGCTGGGCAGAACGAGGAGCCAAAATCAAAAAAGAAGATGGCTCGTTTGTTATCAGGCTAGCTAAATGATGGTCAGCAAAAGTTAAAAATTGCGATCTACGCAACGTCGGACGAGGCGAAGTCCGCGTGGAGCAGGTCATAAGGCCTCAATAACAACAGACAGGCGCTTCATCACGTGATGAGCTGCCCGGGATAGCTGTCTTGTAGAGTTAATGCACAGCCCCAGAATCAGAGGACGCAGCGGCCTGTTCTTTAGAGGAACAAAATGTAAACGTCCCGCTTTGACATCTTCCATGACGTCGAGCCAGCACAGCACACTCACGCCGGCTCCTCCCGCAATGAGCGCTTTAATCAGGCGGATATCATTGCAGGAGATAGCGGTTTCAGGCAGCTGACGTGCATGGGCATAAATTGATCGGACACGTTCGTGAACGACCAGTGATTTACCTGGAAGAATATGCTTTTCTTCATTCAGGTCAGACAGGGAAAGCGCCACATTATCCTTAAATCTGTGCTGAGGCGGCAGAACAATGCCCATCTCGATCTCTGCGAAGGCGAACACTTCAAGTCCGACAAGGCTTTCCGGGTCGAGAATCAGTCCAAAATCAATTTCGGAATCCCGTACCTGCTGTGTGACTACTGCGCTGCTTTCAACATTTAGCTGGAGATCCAGCCAGCTATGCTCTTGAGCAATTGCAGAAATCTCGTCACAGAGTTGGCCCTCCGTCAAAGCCTGAACCAGCCCGATACTGACCTTACCGCGCCTGAGCCCCTTAATCTCATCAAATCTATGTTTTGTCACGTTAAAGTCACGTTGCCAGCGGAGTAGGTCGGTTTAGAGAAGTTCACCTGCCGTTGTCATACGCATGCCTCCCGGCAGTCGCTCAAACAAAGGTATACCCAGATCTTCTTCCGCCTGGAGGATCTGCCGATTAATGGCTGAAGCGGAAACGTGCAGCCTTTCCGCTGCTTTTCGAAGACTTCCATGGCGCGCAACCTCCATAAAGTAGGCTGCAAAACGGGAAAACGGACTCATGGCGACTCTGTATAGTTTTATGCAACAGGTACGTGCATTTATGCTGATGGATTAGTACACCTTAAATTACCCATACTGTCATGGCAATGCACAGGCTAATCATCCAGGCGATGAGATCGCGCTTTCGCACAGTACTAATAAGAGGTGAGTTTATGACACAAAAGAAGCTTCATTTAGCCTTGTTCCTATTCCCGGGATATCACCTCGGAGCCTGGAGATTGCCGGACGCCATTCCTGAAATAGATCTGGACATCGACCATCTGGTGCACGCAGCACAGCTTGCAGAAGCCGCCAAACTGGATGCCATTTTTTTCGAAGACCAGGCCGCCGTGCGTCGCAGTAATGACATCCTGGCGGGTGACAAATACGGTGCGGCTAACCCTCGTTCAATTCACTTTGATCCTACGATGGTGCTGCCGCTTCTCGCAGCCCATACCTCACGATTGGGTCTGGCTGCCACAGCCACGACGACGTTTAACGAACCGTTCAACATTGCGCGTCGGTTCTCAACGCTTGATTTTATTAGCAAGGGGCGCGCGGGATGGAATTTAGTCACTTCGTTTAACGAAGATGAAGCTCAAAACTATGGCCTGGATGCCCATGTGGGTCACGCAGACCGCTATGGAAGGGCGGAAGAGTTCGTCGACGTTGTTAACGGCCTCTGGGAATCATGGGACGAGGATGCTATCACGCGGGATAAGCAGAGCGGTGTTTACTTCGATGTTGATAAGATGCATTTCCTTCAGCACCAGGGGACGCATTTTAAAGTTCGTGGTCCACTTCCGATGGGGCGCAGCCCACAAGGGCGACCTGTTATTTTTCAGGCCGGCGCATCAGAGCCCGGTCGGGCGCTGGCGGCACGAACGGCTGATGTGGTATTTACACTGCAATCCACCATTGAAGGCGGGCGCGCATTTCGTGATGACATTCGTCGGCGCGCTCAGGAGTTCGGGCGCTCACCCGATTCAATCAAAATCCTGGTGGGGCTTACTCCCATCATTGCCGAAACAGACCAGAAGGCCAGAGAGCTGGCCGACCAAATGTTAGCCCTGATTCCAGATGACATTGCCCTAAGTAATTTGAAACCACTGGCGGGTGGGGTAGATTTTCGCCAGTTCGACCTTAATGAACTCGTACCAGAACTGCCAGAATCGAACGCGGGAAAATCGCACCGGGACGCAATTATGGCGATTTCCCGAGATAAAAATCTCTCCGTCCTTGAAACCGCCCGCTACTTCGCGGAAGGCAGTTATCTGAAAGCCATCGGTTCCCCAGCCACGGTTGCCGATCAGATGCAAGCCTGGCTTGATGCCGATGCCTGTGATGGATTCCTTGCTGTGCCCACTCATTTCCCAACAGGGGTAGAGGCATTAACTGGACTTCTAGTGCCGGAACTGCAACGACGAGGCATCTTTCGTACCGAATATGAAGGAACCCATCTGCGGGACCACCTCGGACTGAATAAATATTGATTGATAACAGAGGGTAAAAAGATAACAGTGCTGACCTGCTCCCCATTTATTCACACTGAATGCTGTTAGCAATGTCCGCAGAGCCAGAACTGCGAACATTGGCTGTTGTGGATGTCTGCTCTGTGCTGTGAGTTCAATGGCTCATAGCGGACCATCCTTACTCGTTAATGTTTAATTCTTTCGCCATCAGACTCCTGTAGCATGCCCGGAACGCGATTTGTGGCAGTTCGGCGGAGCTTACGTGATGATTAGCGTATAGCTGTAACACCATGAAAGGGAAACTTCCTAAACCACTGTATTATCTAATTTCATCCCTTAACAACCGAGTGAAGACAAAGAGAAAACGCCACCGGACGGCAGCTTGAACGCCAGTCCTGATCGGCCATGTAGGTGTGGCGCTAAGGTAGCCCAGATGTTGAACTGGCCGACGATCGCAAGCCGTATACATGAGGGTTGAAATCACGCACATGATTTCGCTTAACACAGCTGGCTGCCAGTTTTGATGCCCTTGTGAATGGGTAGGTGAACGATGTCCCTAAACTAGCGGGCTGGGAATGAAGTTACATCTGGCTGGTGTGCTGCCAGACTAAAAGTTCATAGCAAATTTGACAGCTGTTGTTCACAAACGGAGCAGGTATCAGAATTCCTATTTCGTCTAAAGGTACGCCGGAACAACCAGCATATGAACAGCTATATGGCAAAGAACCACAAAGCCTACACACCGTCCTCAGATAGTGGCCTTAACCAGATAGGGCTTGTTTGTAAAATTGATGCCCAGCGGTAGATAACTGATAAAGCAATTCTAAAGGAAAAGGAAATATAGGATGCATGCAGAATCATCCTGTATTTTATTTAAAATCCTAGAATAAAGAAAGAACTGTGTGCCGGCAAAAATGAGTAAGACACTTCACACACAAACGCAAGGTAATTTTACATCACCTTGATATCGTGTTTTAACATGCTCCTTTAATTAACACTAGAATACCCCTACTTTTTATTTCCTGATTTTTCACACTAAAAACATATAATATTCAGCGGGTCTGGTAGTGCAGCAACAGAGAAATTGAATAAGTGTTGACAATACATACGTCCAAGATCCATCGAAAGTTGTGCGGTTTCGTAACCTATGCTTTAATATTCAGGCATCTTAGGCTAGCTACTCTTTAGAATGGACTAAAAATGGGTAAATATCATAACGATCAGCCGATACATGGTGGGCATAATGATCCTGATTTATTGAATAGGCTCAATTTTGCTAACCATCTCGCGAATGTACTCTTACTTAACCACGATGATGATTGCCTGACAGTATCTCTTGAAGGAGAGTGGGGGTATGGGAAAACTTCTGTGATAAATCTGGTTAAGGGGGCTTTAAATGAAAAAAAGCTCTTCCCCATTATTATTGAATATAATCCATGGCTGGCTGGCAAACCTGAGTCATTAATTCAAGACTTTTTACTTCAGTTTTCTTCGCAGCTTAATATTAAAGATGGGTCAGATTTAGCATTAGAAGCATCTAAGGAACTCATAGGCTATTCACATTTATTCAATGTGGCAAAGCTAGTGCCAGGAACAGAGCCATGGGCTTCAATACTTGGAAAACTATTCTCTAATTTTGGAAGTGCTGCAAAGAAGATTTCCGACTTAAAAAAACTTGATCTTATAGGGAAGAAAAAACAAGTAGCCCATGCATTAAAAAAAATAAAACGTCCGATAATAGTAATTATTGATGACATAGACAGATTAACTCCATCTGAGACATTCCAAGTCTTGCGATTAGTGAAAGCAGTAGCAGACTTCTCAGGGACAGCATTTTTGTTAGCATTTGATGCAAACTATCTTGCGACAGTCCTGAGTAAGAACGATATCGTTAATGCATCTGAATATATCAATAAGATAGTACAACTCAGAGTACCGTTACCAGTTATCTCTGATAGAGGAATGACTGAAATTTCCAACTTGGAATTCGAGAACCTGAGTGATAAGAACCTGACCGGTAGATTTGAAAGCGACCAAGAAAGATTGAGTTGGATATACCATAATTATTTTAAATATTTGATTAAAAACCCCAGGGAACTGAAAAGGTGCTTCAATCATCTCAGGTTTGTACTCGAACAGGTAGAAGGTGAAGTTTGCTTCTCTGATATTTTTGCACTATCACTCCTTGCCACTAAGTCTAACATGGTCTATGAACATATTAAAAGTACACCTGAAGCATATATAGGGAAACGTTTTTCAAACGATGGTCTTATGATGGATAAACCTAAAGACATTGTAAAATCATATGAGGAAGAGCGAGAAAAAAATTTAGCATCCTTTGGCGAAAAAGAACGTGGCCTTTTATGTGGGCTTCTTGGTGAAATATTTCCACTACTGTCAAGTGGTGGCTTTTCTAGCTATGGGGTTTCAGATGATGACTCTGCAGGAAGAGTCTCAGCCCCACAAAGGCTACATGTAGCATTCCATTACACTACACCAGTTGGGTATTTATCTGATCAAGAGATACTCGATTTTATTAATGGTCACATTGACAGAACTGAATTCCTCGATCGCGTAATAAGTGATGAATCCGATGATAGGTTTTTTGAAATGATGACGAATTACGCAAGCGAGTGTAAAGAGCATAGTTTCGAGGTGCTGACATCTGTTTATAACGCATTTCTATTCTCTGATAAACTCATACATTCACTTGAGAGTAATTACGGATTTCTTTCAAAAAATATTTATCAAAAGATGAATTGGCTAACAAATCAACTCATTGAAAAGAGTGAGGAGAAATTCAAGTTAATTAAACAACTTGTCAGTAGGTCAGAAAATGCTCCTTTGGCTGCTGATATCCTTTATAAATCCCGAAATCAGGCTCGTAAAAAAGAGCATGACCTTCAATGGGTTTCTGAAGAGCAGTTACAGGAACTGGAGGAGATCTATCAAAAAATGGCCTCCACAGTTCTTATCAGTAAAGCATTTGTTGACAACCACCTCGAATCACACATTTTTTACGAATTAAAAAGGTCCTCAACATCTTTCGCATCCGATGTACTGTCGTCAATAACCGATAATGATAATGGATTAATAAGGCTGGCAGAGATTATAGGTAACTCTGGAAGTGACTCATCAAATGGACCTTACGTTCATATTGATGAAGAAAGCATGGGAGATATCATAAACATCCAAGACATCAGAAGAAGAATAATGAAAACCGATTTTTCTGAACAACCTGTTCATGTTCAAGCTGTATTTCAAAGTATTCTTGACGGTAAGAAATACTACCTAAGAGATGGGAGTTCAGGTGAAATCTGGTAGCTATCGTCAGACTGAATTTCATCATTTTACTGTCCATTTCTTGGTTACCGCAAAGGTGTAGAAAGGTGGCTGTTACTCCAACCAGCAGCTAATGGCAGCTACTGTGTATTTCCGATACTAAAACGCCGGAGGCTATGGCTTCCGGCGTTTAACAATTCAGTTAAAATAAGGACGTTAAGTACCTTACGTCAGAATCGAGATACTCAGCTCGCTTAAGCTCCAACTATGTCTCGAAATGATTATCACATTCGCCCTAGTGTGACACAGCGATAACCGTGCAGTCTGGCAGTTTGGCTTTAATGAGAGAGAGCATTTCATCGGCTGACTGTGCATCAAGGCTGCTGGTGGCCTCGTCGAGCCAGAGGACGTCAGGCCTCAGATAAATGGCGCGGGCAAAAGACAGGCGCTGTTTCTGCACACCAGACAGGATGTGTTCCCAGCACAGCTGTGCATCGAGACCGATTGCCCACTCTCCCAGTCAACATTCTTCGAGCAATTGTGTCAGTACTGCGGTATTGCTGTTGGCAGGTTCAGGATAGCAGATGAGTTCCCTCAGCGTTCCCTGCTCAAGAAAGGCTTTCTGCGGCAGCAACAGACTCTAACCCTGCTGCCTCTGCCATTCCCCACAAACCATGGCTAGATCCCGCTCAGGATGCGTAACAGTGTGAACTTTCCGATGCCGCTTCGCCCTAAAAGCTTGTTCCAGCTACCCGCAGCAAAGCTAAAATGGACCCCGTCCAGAAGTCTCTCGCCCTGTGACGTAGAAACTGTCAGCGCCCGCGCCAACGTTGTCTGAGCAAGAGGGCTGTCTGCGTAACCCTGCTGACACTCGTCAATTGCCTGTCGAAACTGCTCTAGACGTTCAATACTGGCCGAGAGTTGAACTAGGGCTTTATACATCCGGATAAACCAGTTCATTGCACCATGCACTTGGCCGAAGGCAGAACGGACCTGCATCAGTTCGCCAAGCGTGATGGTTTTAGCCATACAGAGCGGCAGCGCAGCGAACACCGGGACAATCAGGCTGATGAGACTATAACCTGTCGTGAAGAAACCCAGATTGCGCTCTCCGTTCATCAGCGCGAGCCAGTTATGCACAATGGAACCGAATGCACGCTGCAATTGTTGTTTCTCCCAAGATTCAAACTGATAAAGCGCGATCTACTCTGCGTTATCATGTTTACTCAGCAATGAGGCACTGAAATCGGCCTCAGCACCTTGTTTCTGGTAGTTGAGCTCGTGAAGGCGTTTACCGATAAGATGCGTTACAAGGCTGCCCACCAGCGTATAAACCACCGCCACCTATACTAGATAACCTTTAATGACCCACTCCTGACCAAAAAGAGTGAATGTCTGCACGCAGGACAACTTCCACAGAATAACCACGAATGAGCCTAACTGGGCGCTGGTTATCAGGAACGACACTAGCAGGCTGATAGTTTTATCCACGAAGAAATTGATGTCCTAAGTAATACGCTGACCGGGGTTATAAAATTTTCCCGCAAGCGCCATCGGTAAAACGCTTTTTTAGCAAGCCAGCTATCCAACAGTTCTGAGGTCAGAGCCTTGCGTCAGCGAATGAGTAGAAGCCGTGTAAACCAGTCCTGATACACAAACACGCCAATGTATATGAGGATGTAAACGCAGTACTCGTTCACGAGACCATAGACGCGAGACCCGTCAAATTTACCCAGTGCGTCGTAAAATTACTCACTCCAATCATTGATCAGCACGTTCAGCCAGACAATCGACCCACCCAGTCCGACAATTACCGCCAGCAGCAGCCAGACCGTATTCAGTTTCTTCTTCATTGCTGATCCTCTTGTGGTAGGACCGTGTAGCTAGCCGGTTCTGTTAATGCCGTCACCGGCCTATACAGCCTCAATGTCGGTCTGACATTGCCCTTAAGACAATTTCTCATCCTTAGCGTGAGGGTAAATTGACTTAAGCCCAGTTGAACCAAAATTTTTTCATGTGTCCCGATCTATATTGCGCGCACTATATTTTGTGTCATCCGCTGTGGGTTGATACTACATATAGTGAATCAGACCCTATTCAGGCCTTAGCTTTAAGAGCTGTGTGTGACATGTCACGTTGACTTGTTTTAGAAATCAGGTAAATTTTATCGCAACAGAGCCCGATCCCCTGTTTCTCCTGACATACGTGTCTGTGAGTCTCACGGTCGGGCCTTTTATTATCTGATACCCATGAATCCGCAATGATTGCTGCCAAACCGCATAAGGAATATGACCAACAACTTGACCTTCTGCTCAGCCGTGGGATGTTGGTTCAGGATAACGACCGGGCGATGAGAAAGTTGTCTCAGGTCGGCTATTACCGGTTATCAGGATTCTGGTACACCTCAAGAATTCTCCGCACAAATGATGAAGGCCTGTCTTTCAGAAGCGACGATTTTCTAAAAGGAACCTCATTCGAGCAGGCTTATGACCTGTATCTTTTCGATAAAAAGCTCAGACTGCTGATGATGGATGCGCTGGAGCGTATTGAGATCCACATTCGCTCGATCATTGCTCATGAAGTCGGACGCAATGACCCGCTAGGTTATAAAAATCCGGCCTTCATCAATCAGCGTTTCCTAAACGATTCGGGCACAAGTACCTTTGATAAATGGCTGTCCAAGCAGGAGCAGAAGATAAAGGACAGCCGCGATGATTGTATCGTCTGGCACCTGCGCGAGAACAAAGAAATCCCTTTCTGGGTCGCTGTAGAAACATGGGATTTTGGCCAGATGTCAAAATACTATGCAATGCTGAACGGCGGCATGCAGGCAAAAATCGTCAAAAGGATGGGGCTTGATAATAAGCAGATGTTCTCAAAGTGGCTGCAGTGCCTGAACTTACTACGCAACCGCTGCGCGCACCACTCCCGCATCTGGAACCGTAAGCATCCGCCCGTTCAGATTCCCCAGAACGCCTTCTTTAATAAATTGCGTATTGAAGGGGGCATTAATGAACGACTTTACAGTGCGATTTGCATCATCTGGTATCTGGTCAGAATGATCGGACCTGGTTCAAAATGGATCCGCCTGGTCGCTGACCATTTTGACACCAAACCTAATATGCCAGGCTGTTCTTTTACGTCGATGGGTGTCCCGAAAACAGGATTTCCCAGGATTCGATTCGGCGATGCTCTTGGATTTGTTCAGGCGGATAATGATCCACTCCAGCAGGATGCCTAAATCACCCAGTGGTCAAACCCGTGGCTTACTCAATGGCTTTGGACGCAGCCATTATTTCACTGTGAAATCGTAACAGGCAACAGCATAACCGACCCGGTAACCTGCCAATTATAAGAAGGTATGCCATCAGACCCCAACCTCAGGCCCGAAACGCCTATTCGGCAGTTCGGCGAAACTTATCGGCCCGTCTGACATGCTCCCAGTTAATTGACACAAAACGCTGTTAGCAATGCCCGCAGATCGCTCAAAGCGCCCCCCAGCCTCAGGAAGCCATCACTCAAAAAACCGCCCCCAACATCCACATTCACCCTCACTCAACAAACTGACAAAAACGCAAAAGATAGCCATCCGGATCCTGAACAAGAAACTCTCTCTGACAAGCAGTTTTATCTCCAATCCGATAAGTGTTTTCACGCAGCTCCCGATACAGTGGCACGCCACTTTTCCTCACCCGCGCCAGCACACACGCAATATCATCCACTTCTATCTGGAAATTCACGCCACGCCCCAGCGGTTTGACGAGTTCTGCGGTATTCCAGCCTTCGGCGTGAAACTGCTCAAGCATCAACTGTGCTTCGCCGAGGTTGATGTAAGCAAATTCGGGGTCGCTTCGTCTGACCATAATCTGGAATCCCAATACTTCAGTGTAAAAATGCAGTGAGGCAGTAAAGTCGGTCACGGTCAGTTCGGGCACCATTCGGTTCCAGTAGGGTTCATGCTGAACTGTCATTGCTTATGTCCTTTTAAATTGCACGACCTAAAGCTGATGCCGCGAAACTTTTTGCTCATGTCGCGACAAACGATAAATGAGTGGCTAAAGAGCATCAGGTTAACCCGCTTAAACATCTCTTCAACCCCATATCCCTAACGCTCTGCCACCCAAAAAAGCACCCGAATAAAGCGCTATCGCGACGATGCTGATACAAGTCCCACATGAAATCGCCCGCGCTGAATTTCCGGTGCCCAGATAATGCGTCTCTAGCACGATAATATTGGCTGCCGGGGGAAGCAGACAGAAGAGATAAAGCGTTGCTGGATTTTGCGTAATAAGTGGTGCGTTGAACTGATTGGCTATTAGCAGCAGCAACG
This sequence comes from Pantoea sp. EABMAA-21, assembly GCF_030053335.1. Lineage (NCBI taxonomy): Bacteria > Pseudomonadati > Pseudomonadota > Gammaproteobacteria > Enterobacterales > Erwiniaceae > Pantoea > Pantoea sp. EABMAA-21. Next base: position 57,422 of record NZ_JASGBX010000010.1, on the reverse strand, counting down.
AAATCAGCACAGCAAAAACTATTGAGCGAGTGATAAACGGACGCAGTTCGAGTCGAAAATCGCGCATCGATATTGTCGTCTTTGAAAGCCAGATGCCCAACACGGCCATGCCAAGAAAACTCATCATAAATTTGGCAATTTGATACAGGCTATCGAAGTATTGAGCCACTTGATTACTGAATGGAATCAATGCTGCGCCGATCATCAGAGCGACGACGGGCGGGGTGCGCATCAACGCGATTGGATTAAATCTCTCGCCGGAGAGCATGCCTGCACCCAGCGAGTTTCCGACTATTGAGCTGCCGACGTAGGCGGCAATAATAATAGTCGCAGCATCATTGCCGAATAACACGCTAGCAACGGGCAGACCCAGCCAGCCGATATTGAGATAGCTGAAACACAGGTTTTTAATGGGATCAGTGAAAACATAGCGACCTGCCAGCAACAGCACCATCATGCATATCGCGGTGGCAACAATAATGGTGCTCATGCTGTGGAAGCGGGTCGATATATTAAAAATGATCACGATGGGAATAGCGATGCGCGTCAATATCCATGACGCAGCCGTTTTGCAATCCCAGGCGGTTTTGCCCAGCAACCATCCGGCAAACAGATAGATAAGCGGAAAGAAAATCGTCACGAAACGTCCCTGATTAGCGTGTCGACCACTCCCTGAAGTAGGGAGTGGTTAAAAATACACGCTATCAGAGGTCGTTCAGTGAGTGCAACGATGCAACGCGAGTTTATGCGGTGGTATTGATGTTGCGGCCAACTGCCGGATTGGCAGGCAGTTGCGGAATCGAATCAAGAATTCCTGCTGCCATCGACTGCTGATTATCCAGGGTCTTTTTCAGTACCAGGGTGCTCACTTTACTGCTGAGGTCCATATTATCCAGACCGATAGCCAGTGAAGTAATCTGTGATACATCCATCTTGCTCTCCTTTAAAACGACTAATGGGGGGCGGAAACGGCTTTGAGAAAGCCTGATACGTCTATCGGCATTCGCGGGCAAAGCTTCAATGCGATTTACGGACATGCCCGATGCCAACCGGCTTAATCAACTCATTCTCTGGCAGGGCGGCTATTTCGCCTGCGGCTGCCAGGTGCCCACATCCTGCGCATTAATCGCTTTCGGCAGCAGCTTCGCCTGATAAAACGCATCTGCAATCTTTTGCTGCTCAGCCAAATCGCTCTTGTTTACCGGCTCGATTTGATAGCTGCGTTGCTGGTTCGCTTGTTCCACCGTGGCGAGCGGCAAATTACCCCACAGCGGAGAGAGAATCTTGGCTGCATCCGTTGGATGTGCTTTCAGCCATTGTGCTTCCTGATCCAGCGTCTTATACACAATGCCCAGCACCTCAGGATGCTTCTGCGCATAAGGCGTCGATACCAGATAGTAGCGCTGATAACTGGCGAGACCTTTGCCGCTCACCAGCACGCGCGTGTGCTGCTCCACTTTAGAGCTGGTGACAAAGGGTTCCCAGGTCACCCACGCATCAACGCTGCCGTGTTCCAGCGCGGCACGTCCATCGGCAGGCGTCAGCCATGCAGGTGTGACATCACTGAATTTCAGTCCCGCCTTTTGCAACGCGGCGATCAGCAGATAATGGCTGCCAGCCGCTTTGGTAACGGCAATCTTTTTACCTTTTAAATCCTGCAGTGATTTGATGCTGGAATTAGCGGGCACCAGAATGGCCTGAGCTTCTGGAGAGGGCGTTTCGCGCGCGTAATATGTGAGGTCGGCGCCTGCCGCTTGCGCGAACACCGGCACGGTATCGGCGACATCAGCAGAGAGGTCAACGTTGTTGAGATTCAGCGCCTCCAGCAGCGGTAAGCCGCTGGTGAACTCGTGCCATGTCACTTTAATGCCGCGCTCGGCGAGCACCTTATCCAGATCGCCACGCTGCTTTATCAGCGTCAGCAAGGTGGAAGATTTTTGATAGCCGATGCGAAGTGTCTCTTCGGCATTGGCGCTGGCAAGCAGTGAGGAGAAAAGCAGTGAAGCAAGTATTGTCTTTGTAATGTTGCCCATGTGAGTCCCTGAAGGTTTTATCAATTTTTTAAAAATGATAAAGCTGCTCACGAGGCAATCAAAACCGCAAGTTCGCATAAGCTCTGCACATTTACAGCTATCAAAGTTGCGCGGTAATCGCCCGCAAATGCTCCCGTAATACGCTATGCAGCGCCCGAATCGCAGGAGAGAACTGCTTACGATGCGGGCAGATTAAATGCAGGGGCGTGCTTTCGCCGGGAATCTCAGGTAGCACCCGTTCCAGGCGGCGCTGCTGGATATCTTCACAGACATCAATCCACGATTTATATGCGATGCCCATGCCATCGATAGCCCAACGGCGCGCCACTTCGGCGTCATCACACAGCAGGCGACTTTTCACCGTGATTTGGCGGCGCATACCTTCCTGCGGGAACGTCCATTTGTCATAGACATGGCCGCCCATCACAAACGGCAGGCAGTGATGCTGGGCTAAATCCTCCAGCTTCTGCGGGCGTCCATGTTGGTCGAGATAAGCTGGCGATGCCACCATAATGCGTCGATTATCCTCGGCCAGCGGTAGTGCCACGTAACTGCTGTCTTCCAGTTTGCCGTAGCGAATGGCGATATCTACCGGATCGCGGAACACATCACTGATTTGATCGGATAACGATAACCGGACCGACAAGGCAGGGTGCTCACAGCAAAATTCGGTAATCAGCGGCAAGAGAATATTGCGGCCAATATCGGAAGGCATCGCGATTTTAAGCTCACCGCTCAGCGCGTCTTCATGACTTTGCAGGCTATCAGCGCCCGCTTGCATCAAGGCCAGCATCTCCTGCGCTTAGGGCAGATATTTTTCACCCTCTGCGGTTAAGCGCAGGCTACGCGTAGATCGCGCAAACAGGCGACGATCCAGTTCTCGCTCCAGTCGCTGAATCGCGGCGCTCACTTGCCCCGGCAGCAAATTCACTTCACGGGCCGCGCGGGAAAAGCTGCCCAGTGCTGCCGATCTTACAAACAGCGTGACATCTTCCAGTCGGATCATTTTCTTACTCATCGTCAAAACAGACAGGGATTTTCACTCTAAGAGTGAAAGTGTTGCTGTGCAATCGGCATTTTTCCTCAGCGTGCAGGCCGCTATGCTGAATCCAACTTACCTAACACCCTGATGAATTGAGGAACGGCTTGATGAAAGCGATTGTTTATAGCCAAAACGGTTTACCGATTTCCGATGAAAATGCGCTGTACGAACTGGATGTCGCCCAACCGCAGCCGGGCGCGCGTGACCTGCTGGTAAAGATCCACGCCATTGCCGTAAACCCGGTGGACACCAAAGTGCGTAACGGTGCGCCCACCGATAAACCGCGCATTCTGGGTTGGGATGCGGTCGGCGTGGTGGAAGCGGTGGGTGAGGCGGTCACGCTGTTCCAGCCGGGCGATGAGGTGTTTTACGCAGGCGATATTACCCGCGCGGGCAGTTATGCCGAATATGGGTTGGTGGATGAACGCATTGCCGGCCATAAACCCCGCACGCTGAATGATGCCGATGCCGCCGCGTTGCCGCTGACATCACTCACCGCATGGGAATTGCTGTTTGATCGTCTGGAAGTACAGACGGATGACAATGCTGCACTGTTGATTATCGGAGCAGGCGGCGGTGTGGGATCGATCCTGACGCAGCTGGCGCGCAAGCTGACCAACCTCACGGTGATAGGCACCGCATCGCGGCCCGAAACCGCGGATTGGGTGCGCTCACTGGGCGCGCATCATGTGGTTAATCATCAGCAGCCGCTGGGCGAACAGCTGGCGGCCATTGGCCACCCGCAGGTGCGCTATGTGGCTTCATTGACGCACACCGACAGCTATTACTCCCAGCTGGTAGATGTGCTGGCCCCACAGGGCAAACTGGCCCTGATCGACGATCCTGAAACGCTGGACGTGGTGCCGCTGAAGCGCAAAGCCATCTCGCTGCACTGGGAGCTGATGTTCACCCGTTCACTGTTCCAGACCCGCGACATGCAGCGTCAGCACGATATTTTAGAGCGCGTAAGCCAGTTAATTGATGACCAGACGCTGCAAACCACGGCAGGCGAACATCATGGCACTATCAACGCGGCCAATCTGCGCAAAGCCCATGCGCTGATTGAAAGCGGGCGTGCACGCGGCAAAATCGTGCTGAGCGGCTTTTAACCCTTGAAACACAATTCGTTAACCGCCGTGTAAGCGCGGCGGTTAAGGTAACGGCACTTTTAAAATAATCGATTCAGGAGATTGCCATGACACTTAATGACGCAGTGGCTCGTCGCCACACTGTAAAAGCCTTCGCCAGTGGTAAAAGCTTGCCGCAGGAAGAGATCGAAACATTGCTGAACGTGCTGCGTAACAGCCCGTCATCCGTCAACTCTCAGCCATGGCATTTTGTGATCGCTTCCACGCCAGAAGGTCGTGAGCAGATCGCGCAATCCACTACCGGCGCCTTTGTTTATAACGGCCCAAAAGTACTGAATGCTTCCCATGTGATCGCGCTGTGCATGCGCACCGATCTGGATGACGCACATCTGCAAAATGTGCTGGCGCAGGAAGAACAGGATGGGCGTTTTGCCAAACCAGAAGGTAAAGCCGGTCAGGATAAGAGCCGCCGTGGTTATGTCGATATGCACCGTTACGAGCAGCGTGATATCCCGCAGTGGATGGAGAAACAGGTTTACCTGGCGCTCGGTGGTCTGCTGCTAGGTGCCGCGATGTTAGGGATTGATGCGACGCCGATGGAAGGTTTTGATCAGCGTGCGCTGGATCAGGCGTTAGGCCTGCGTGAGAAAGGCTTTACCAGCGTGGTACTGGTATCGTTGGGCTATCGCAGCGAAGAAGATTTCAATGCGGCATTGCCAAAATCACGTTTGCCGCGCGAAGAGATTTTCACCTTTATTTAAGCGGTTGCGGCGCAATTTTTTGCGTGGTTTTAACCCCGCGCGATGAATCGCGCCGCTACACGTTTTATCGCGGAAACCGCAAACTGAACCGGTTCATCCCGTTCTCACTGCTCACCGCACAGCTGCCGTGATGCAAGCGCATGATGCTGCGCACAATCGATAATCCCAATCCGCTACTGCTTTGATGTCGTGAGGCATCGGCGCGCCAAAAGCGATCAAACATGCGTGACTGCTGTTCAGCACTCAACGCTGCGCCTTGATTCTCCACCACCAATTCGATCCCCTGATCGCGCACCGCACTTAACACGCGAATGGTGGTATCCCGCTCGCCATAGCGCAAGGCATTCGCCATCAGATTCGCCAGTGCTCGTTGCAGCAGCTGCGGATCGGCGCGCAATTCTCCTTGCATGCGCATCTCCAACTGCATGTTGTGCTCCTCGGCCATGCCATCAAAATAGTCCTGCAACTTCTCCCCAAGCTGTGCCAAATCGATGGCTTGCCAATCCATCGCCTGGCTTGCGTCTTCCGCTTTAGCGAGGAACAGCATGTTATCGATCATTTTCGCCAGTCGCTCCAGTTCCTCGTAGTTGGAGCCCAGCAGTGCCTGATAATCACCGACGCTACGCGGCTGGCTCAGCGCCACCTCAGTCTGACCGATTAAGGTGCCAATCGGCGTGCGCAGATCGTGCGCCATATCCGCAGAGACCTGGCTGAGTTGCTGGTAGCCCATTTCCAGACGACTGAGCATCTGGTTGAAGGCAGCGACCAGCGGTTGCAGTTCTGACGGGGCATCGCTGAACTGGATACGGTGCGATAAACGCCGCACGTCTATGGCATCAGTTTCCGCTGCCAGCCGACGCAATGGCGATAAGCCGCGTCGCACCAGCCAGATGCTCAATAATGCAACCAGCAGGGCTGCCAGTGCAGTTGATACAATAATCTGGTCGCGATAGCTGTTCAGCGTTTGGGTACGGTCGCTCATCAGGCGGCCGGTGATGATCTCAATTTGCCCATTACCATCACGCGTCGGCGCTAAGGCGGCGGCGGAGATAAAAGGGGTGCCATCCTGCGCTTGCTGGTGATGCACTGAGGTCAGACTGAGTGGCTGATCGGCGGGCACGGGCGTGATGTCGGGCATCGGTCGTGCGCCTGGATTGACCACAATCAGCGGCGGTTGACCTGGAAAGCGCAGCACCAGCAAAGACTCCGTATTGCCCAGCATATTGGCAAACAGGCGCGGTTTTTGCTGGATCAGCGTGATGGCGTCTTCATCGCGCAGCAGCGTACGAATCTGATCAATGCGCGTCAGCAGTGCCGCGTCATCGCGTACACCGATCTGCTTCGCCAGCGACTGATACAACGCAATGCCGCTCAGGGCAAAAATCACGATCACCGCAGTGCTGAGCAGCAAGGATAATCGGGTGGCGAGCGAAAGTTTAGTCATGCTTCAGCTTCGCAGCGATACCCAACGCCGTGCACGGTGTGAATCAACGGTTGAGCAAAGGGGCCATCGATCTTCTGGCGCAGGCGTTTTACTGCCACGTCGACCACGTTGGTGTCGCTATCAAAATTCATATCCCACACGCGTGAGGCGATCACCGTGCGCGTCAGCACCTCGCCGGGATGCAGCATAAACAGATGCAGCAGGTTGAACTCTTTGTTGGTGAGGTCGATGCGTTGCCCCGCGCGCTCCACCCGACGTTTAGGGATATCGAGTTGCAGATCGGCCAGGGTCAGCACATCGGGAAGTTTTTGCTGGCCGCCGCGCCGCAGTTGCGTGCGGACGCGTGCCAGTAGTTCCGCAAACGAGAAGGGCTTCACCAGGTAATCATCCGCGCCCAGTTCCAGCCCCTTGATGCGATCTTCTAACGTGCCTTTAGCCGTGAGGAAAATTACCGGCGTCTGGATCTGTTTATCCAGCGCGGCCATCACCTCCCAGCCGCTCATGCCGGGCATCATCACATCGAGTAAAATCAGGTCGTAATGATGCTCCTGCGCATAGAACAAACCATCTTGCCCATTTTCCGCTACATCCACGATGAATCCCGCTTCGGTTAATCCTTTGCGCATGTAATCGCGCGCTTTGGCTTCATCTTCAATCACCAAAATTTTCATGCGCATCTCCGGGCGGAATAAGTGGGTTAGGGCTGCGCCTGCTGAGCGGCCTGTTCAATCAGTTTCGCCACATCATCAGGATGAGATTCATACACCGAGTGGCTGGCGCCCGCGACTTCAACCGTGTGGCTGTGCGCGCGTTTGGCGTACATCCGCTCCAGATCAGGGTTAATGATTTTGTCAGCTTTCGCCACCATGTACCAGCTAGGCTTGGTCTTCCACGCCGGGTCTGGAATGTTGGCGGTGAACACGGCGGCATTGGTTGGCATCTGCGCGTGGGCTTCAAAATCCGCCTGCGCAGCCGGTAAGTCGGCGGCGAAATCGCTGTGGTAATTTTCTGGCGCGATGGTCAGGTAGCCATCAGTCGATTTGGCAAACGGATGCGCGCTGTTGGGGAACTTCTTGCCGTTGATGGCTTCGGTTTCGCCGTTATCCAGCGCGTGCGCGGCGATATACACCAGACCCACCACCTTGCTGTCATTTCCGGCTTCGGTGATGATCGCGCCACCATAACTGTGGCCGACCAGAATCACCGGTCCATTCTGCTGATCGATGATGCGGCGTGTCGCCGTGACATCTTCCGGGAAACCGGTCAGCGGCTCCTGCACCAGCGTCACTTTATAGCCATCGTGCGTCAGGCGGTCATACACCGGACGCCAGCCTGCGCCACCCACAAATGCACCGTGTACTAACACAATATTCTTCACCGGCTGCGCTTTGGCTTGCGCCGCGCCGCCTGCCATCGCCAATAAAATGCCCGCTGCTAACGTCAGTTTTTTCAGTTTCATGATCGTGCTCCAGATAAGGAAGGTTCGGGCACAGGATATGAAAACGGCGCTGACAGCAGGGTGAGCGAGTTATGACAAAAGAATGACAGGGGGTATTAAGTAATTTTTAATGGGGTGTGAAATTCCTCTAACCTATTAATCAATATAAGAATTCACTCTACATAAATCCATTATTTTAATGGTGGTAATGTTTCCCTCATGTTATTAACTCTGGATGCCAATATGAATTTACCTGCCTGCTGGAGATAACAATGAAAAAGAGTTTGTCCTTCGCGTTACTGCTTTCACTGGGCGCTTTCAGCACCTTATCGTTTGCTGAGCAGACGTTGCGCTTTGGTGTTGATCCCACTTTCCCTCCGTTTGAATCCAAAGCCAGTGATGGCTCACTTAAAGGATTTGATATCGATTTGGGCAACGCCATTTGTGCCCAGGCAAAAGTAAAATGCCAGTGGGTGCAGATCGGCTTTGATGGCAGCATTCCGGCACTGCAGGCGAAGAAGTTTGATGCAATTCTGTCGGCGATGTCGATGACAGAGAAACGCCGTGAGCAGGTGGATTTCAGCAACATGCTGTATATCACGCCGAGTGCGTTGCTGACGCCAAAAAACAGCACGCTGACCGAAGATATCAGCACGCTGCGCGGTAAGAACATCGGCGTGGCGCAGGGCACCATTCAGGAAACCTACGCCAAAGCAAAATGGGTGACGCAGGGCGTGAATATTGTGTCCTATCCGAACCAGATGGAGATCTATCCCGATCTGGTCGCGGGGCGACTGGATGGCACTCTGGCGAATGCGGTGTCTGCGGATCAGGGTTTCCTGAATACGCCGGAAGGCAAAGATTACGTCATCAAAGCCACGCTGGTGGATAAAGAACTGCTGGGCAACGGTGTGGGAATTGGCCTGCGTAAGGGCGATACCGTGCATCTGAAGCTGATCAATGATGCGCTGGCCGAACTGCACAACAACGGCACTTACGATCAGCTGGCGAAAAAATATTTCAAGTTTAAGGTCTATCCGTAATCGCCCTTATTTACAGGAAACAGCATGTCAGATTTGCCGCATTATTCGTCCCAACGTGCCCGTTTTGTTGCGGCAGTCGAGCGCCAGCAAGGTGCTTTGACTTCCTATCCGCATCCGCTGCCGGGCCCACAAGGTGAAACGCTTTACACCGATGTCGCCGTCATTGGCGATCCCGGTGCCAGCAAGTTGATGATGATCATCTCGGGTACACATGGTGTCGAAGGCTATTACGGATCGGACAGCCAGATTGAGTGGCTCAATCGCTTCAGTCTGACTGCTTTGCCCGATGACACCGCGATTGTGCTGCTGCACCTGTTGAATCCCTGGGGAGCAGCCCATTTGCGGCGCGTCAACGAAGACAACATCGATCTTAATCGCAATTTTATCGATTTTACTCAGCCAGCCCCCGCCAATCCGGAATACCCGTCATGGCACGGGATTTACCACGGCGATCGGACACAAGCTGATGAGCTGTTAGTTAAAACCCTTAACGGCGCAGGCTGGCTGGCGGTGAAACGGGTGGTGGAAGCCGGGCAATACCAATTCGCTGACGGTTTCTTCTACGGTGGAAAGCAACCGAGCTGGTCTTATCGCACCATGCAAACCATCATCGCCGACCATTTATCGCAGGCAAAAACCATCCTGAGCTTCGATCTGCATACGGGAGCCGGAGCATGGGGGCATCCAATGTTGCTCTCGATTGCTGAGCAGCAGGTCGCTGCGCATCAGTGGGGAAAATCACTGTATGGCGAGTGGTTAACGTTACTGTTTACCGGCGCAGGTCGTGACAGTGTCACCGGAGTGACCGCGACCGCAACGGGTTATCTGTCGCAGTTCCTGCTGGAATCACTGCCGCAGACGCATATCTTGCCACTGGTGGTGGAGTGCGGAACGTATCTCGGCGAAGAGATGCATCGTCGCGTGCGTGACGATCATTGGCTGCATTTGCAGGGCGACCCGGCCAGTGAGTCAGGGCGTGCGCTCAAGCAACAACTGGTAGAGGGCTTCTGGCCAGCAGACCGCGACTGGCGCGATCTGGTGGCTTTTCGGACCCAGCAGATTTTTGTGCGTGGCTGGCAAGGTTTGTTAAACGCCGATCACAAGCGACCATAAAAAGTCATGCGCGCCGTTTCCGACAGGGCGATGCCAGGCTGTGTGTTGTACGCCAGCACGGCCAGCATGCGTGTGATGTCGCCTTCGGTTGGTGTTACACGATGCATCGAGTTGCGGCCACGGAACAGCACTAAGTCACCCGCTTCAATCGCCAGCGCATCGACCGGCTGGCGCTGATCCAAAACCGCCGCCACGCCATCAAAGTTCATCTCACCGGCATCGGCATCGCGCAGATCCTTCACATACTGGAATACACCACCCGCGCGGGGTTTCTGCACCAGCAGGGTGATGGCGAAGGAGGAGTTATCGAAGTGCCAGCCGAGTTCCTGACCATCGGGCGCGTAATGCAGATTGATGGACGAGAGCGGATCGGCATAAGGATAGAGCGCGGTTTCACCCAGCACGTCGCACAGGAAACTTTTAAACAGTTCGTCGTTGTACAGCTGGCGCAGCGGCGATTCGGCGGCGATCACGTCGTCGGTAATACAGCCTTTGGTACTGATCACATCACGATTGCGCGGATGGTCAGCGTCATACGCCTCGTCTTTCTTCATCAGATAGACGTTATGCTTGCTGAGGGTGTGATAGGCCAGATGGCGCTGAGCGTTTCCTTCGGCAATGATGCTTTGCAGCGCGTCGGGTTGTAAAAACTGGCGCAGAACCAGCGCGCCATGCTGGTTGAGCTGTTCACGGCATTCACGTCGCCAGTCGGCGTCGGCCAGGGGGTGCAGATCGAAACGAATCAATGCAGACATAGCAACAGTTCTCATTATGACAGGTGTGTTATCACAGTAACTCACTGATATGTTAGTGCGTAACGATATAAATTTAATGCCCTGCTAAGGAAACTTTAATGCCCTCACAGTCACCTCGTTTACCGAAAATCAGCGTAATCCAGTCATTTAAGGTGGCGGCGGAGTTAGGTAGTCTGGCAAAAGCCGCCGCGCAACTGGCACTGACGCCTGCGGCGGTGAGTCAGCAGATCCGGCAGCTAGAGGAACAGTTGGGCAGCGCGCTGTTTGTGCGTACGCAGAGTGGGGTCATGCTGACCGAAACCGGTAAAGAGTATCTGCGCTATGTGACGGAAGCTTTTGATATTTTGCATCTCGGTCAGCAAAACCTGCGTCATGTGGCGGCGATGCCCAAGCTCACGCTCTATTCACTGCCCGCACTGGCCTCGAAGTGGTTGCTGCCTAATATTGCGCAGTGGCGCGTTCACTGTCCCGACATTGATTTATCGCTACACGGCACCCATGCGCAGGTGGATTTTAATGCCACACCAGCTGACTTTGTCATTTGCTTTGGTGAGGATCGCTATCCCCAGCTTGATAAGCAGCGTCTGTTTTTGGATGAGGTGGTGCCCGTGGTGAGCCCCAGGCTGTTGCAGCAGTTTCCATTAGAAAACGTGTTGCAACAGGCTCCATTGATCCATCTTGATTGGGGCAACGAAGGGCGCTTTCTGCCGGACTGGCGAAGTTGGTATCTGGCCAAAGGGATGGCGGAACCCGCATCACAGCCCGCGTTAAGTTTTAATCTCACCTCATTGGCGATCGATGCTGCGGTGGCAGGCGCGGGTTTGTTATTAGGGCAGAAAAGGCTTATCGCTGCAGAGCTGGCACGAGGCGATTTAGTTATGGTTGATGCGTTAAGCCTGCCATTAAGTAAACCCTATTTTCTTGCCTGGCCGCAGCGTTCGCGCAGCCAGCCGGGCAGTGAAGCGTTAATAAACTGGCTCGGACAGCTGGCAATTTAACAAACTGTTAACTGACTCAGCATTGCAAATCGTGGATTGCACTATGCTTATTCGCTTTGTGCGACGGATCGTAGACAGGGAGTTCAGTCAGTGACTTTAGATATGCATTTCTGGCTTACCACGTTGGTCATAGCCATCACCATTTTGCTGTGGGCAAGTGCACGCCTGCCGGAATATCTCACAGCGCTGCTGTTTTTTGCCGCCGCCACGCTGCTTAACATCGCCCCGACCAGCACCATCTTCAGTGGATTCGCCTCTTCAGCCTTCTGGCTGGTATTGAGCGGTTTTGTGCTCGGCGCTGCGATCCGCAAAGTCGGGCTGGCACAACGCTGGGCTAACTATCTGGTGGTGCCACTCAGTCAGAGCTGGCCGCGCATGGTCGTTGGCACTCTGGTGCTGACCTATCTGTTGGCATTGGTGATGCCTTCCAATATGGGGCGCATCGCTTTGCTGATGCCGGTGGTGCTGGCGTTGGGTGAACGGGCCGGAATTAAAGCTGGGAGCCGTGGCAGCATTGGTCTGGCGCTGGCGGTGGGTTTTGGCACATTCCAGCTCTCCGCCAGCATCTTACCGGCTAATGTGCCCAATATGGTGCTGAGCGGCGCTGCTGAAAACGCCTATCAGATCCATCTCCAGTGGCTGCCCTGGTGGCTGCTGCATATGCCGGTGGTGGGGATTGGCAAGGGGATGGTACTCGCAGCCGCAATTCTGTTCCTGTTTCGCGCGCAACCTCAGCCCGTGCGCCATCGCGATCAACTTGAGCCGCTCAGCCGCAGCGAATGGCGGTTGATGGGCCTGTTGGCTATCACTCTGTTGCTGTGGATGACCGATAGCCTGCACGGCTTGCCCGCCGCATGGATTGGTCTGGCGGCGGCGTGTATTTGTCTGCTGCCGCGCATCGGCTTTCTCTCAGGAGATGATTTCGCCAGCGGGGTTAATTTCCGCACCTGTATCTATATTGCCGGTATTCTCGGGGTGGCGACAGTGGTGGTGGATTCAGGACTTGGCCGACTGATTGCCAATTTGCTGCTCAGCGTGTTGCCACTGCAGGATCACGCTTCGTTTGGTAATTTCGCGGTGCTTAACTCGCTGGTCTCGCTGCTCAACTTTGTGCTGACTGCCAACGGCGTGCCAGCGATGGTGACGCCGATCGCGCAAGAGTTGGCAACCGCATCCGGCTTTTCTCTGATGAGCGTCGTCATGATGCAGGTGTTTGCCTACGCGACGCCGCTGTTGCCTTATCAGGCTTCGCCAGTGGTGGTGGCGATGGGGCTGGGTAATGTGCCTGCCAAAGCGGGCCTGCAACTGTGCGTGCTGGTGTTTATCTTCAGCGTGCTGTTGCTGTTACCACTGGATTATCTCTGGTTCAGGCTGCTAGGCTATGCCTGACTTTCCCTCACTGCCTGAGCACGCCGTTATGTCAGCCAATAATGATTGGGTCGATTTTCGTCGCGATGACGAAACCGGTATCGAAAGCGTCAACGCGCATTTTCGCGGACACGCCTACGATCCGCACGATCACGACGAATTATTGGTGGGCGTGACGCAGCAGGGCTTACAACGTTTCAACTGCCATCGTGCATTGCACACCAGCACACCGGGCCGCGCCATTTTGATTGAGCCGGGCGCGGTGCATGACGGCCACGCCCCTAACGAAGAGGGTTTCACCTACACCATGCTCTATCTGCCGCAGCGTTGGGTGGCAGAGATGATGCAGCGACGCGGTCTGGGGGATGTCTCCAATATTGAAGGGGCGTTTCGCCACACGCTAAATGATGATGCGCTGCTGGCCAGTGCCATCCAGCAGGCGTGGTTTTCAGTGCATCACAGTGAAGGGCGACTGGCGCGCGACCAAAGCCTCGATCATCTGATGACGATGCTTTCCCGCCATCTTGAAATCAAACCCAATGCGCAATCAGGTGCAGCGATGCAGCACATGCAGCTATTACGCGACTATCTGCACGATTTTATGGCGCAGGATATAGGGCTGGATGAGTTGTCACGGCTGGCGGGCATCGATCGCTTTAAGCTGACGCGTCAGTTTAAGCAGGCGTTTGGTCAGTCACCGCATGCCTACCTGGTACGGCTGAGGTTGCGCAGCGCACGTGTGCTGCTGGCGCAGGGCATTGAGCCGGTGCAGGTTGCCGCTCAGGTTGGTTTTGCCGATCAGAGCCATTTAGGGCGTTGGTTCCAACGCGCCTACCGCATGACACCGGCCTCCTATCAACGACAGTGCACAAACGTTCTATATCCCACCCCCGCGACTCTTAGATGATACTGTTTTAGACCCCATCGGAGAGTAGTGACAGATGTTTGATACCAAAATCGCCCTGATTGTTCGTGATGATTTAGCCACCTGGCAGCGCCTGAATGTGGTGGCCTTTCTCGCCACCGGCATTGCTTCTGCCGCGCCTGACATGATGGGCGAACCTTACGTGGATGCGAAGGGGCGTCAATACGGCAATATGGCAGGCCAGCCGATGCTGGTGTTTGCGGGTGATGTCACGGGATTACAACGGGCTCATCGCCAGGGTTTGGAACGGGAGTTGACGGTGATCCCGTATGTGGAAGCGATGTTCGCCACCGGACATGATGCCGCCAACCGCGAGGTATTCATGGCTGAAGATGCCGACAACCTGAACCTGGTCGGCATCGCGATTCGTGGGCCAAAGAAAGCAGTGGATAAGGCGATTAAAGGGCTGTCACTGCACGGATAAACGCGGTCGCCCCTGCGGCGACGCTTTCATTTATTCAGCGATATGCGCAGCTCGATGGCTGCAGCTGCGCGCAGCAACAAGTCTTCCCGGCCACGCAGCGCCAGCAATTCGACGCCAATCGGCAACCCGTCGTCGCTCAGGCCAGCGGGAATAGAGATAGCTGGCGCGCCAGTCACTGCGGAAACCAGCGCATTGCTGCCTTCCTGCATCTCGCCGTGTTTGACTGGCGCACGGCGCACCACCGGGTAAGCCAGCAGGTTAATGTTGTGCTGGTCGAACATCGCCACCAACTGCTGGTAAAGATCATGTTGGCGCTGCTGCACCCGTGCATAACCTTCGCTGGCCGTGCCAGGATGTACCGCGCGGGTCTTAAACACGGTTTCGAGCTGAGGATGATACAGCCCGGATGCAGCGATATCCGGCAGGGTATAGAACTGCGCCTGCGGCTTATCGGCTAAATACTCTGCCAGCGCTTCAGAAAATTCATAACCGATGATATTGGCATCAGCCGCTAACGTCTCTAATTCTGGCCAGCTCAGTGTCGCGGGTGCGAACCCGGCCACGGCAGCCTGCACCGCCTGGTTAATCTCATCTTCATCAGCGGCAAATCCTTCCTGCCAGATGCCAACCCGCAATGCTTCTCCCTCCGTAGCAAACGTCTTGCCGCTGAGCACTTCGCTGGCGATGCGGAGGTCGGCCGCAATGCGTGTCAGCGGGCCGGGGATATCCTGAGTGGGTGACAGCGGCACAATTCCAGATGTGCTAAGTGCACCTCGTGTCATGCGTAAGCCGAACAGGCCATTAAACGCGGCGGGTATACGCACCGAACCTGCTGTGTCGCTGCCAATGGCGAGCGGCACATAACCGGCGGCAACGGCAACCGCGGAACCGCTACTCGAACCGCCCGGTGAACGACCTTGCTGCCAGGCATTGTGAGTAAAGCCGCTCAGCGATGAGGCGCCAGTAATGCCCGCTGCCAGTTCATGCATCGCAGTTTTGCCGATCAAAATCGCGCCTTGATTGCGCAGTCTGGTGACCAGCGGAGCATCGTTATCAGCGATGACGTCACGCAACATCACCGAACCCGCGCTGGTGGGCCAGCCTTGTACTTCAATATTGTCTTTAATCAGCACCGGGATGCCGTCCAGCTGACCCCACGCCTCACCGCGTTGACGGCGTGTATCACTCCGTTCTGCTGCCGCACGCGCGTCATCCGCAAACAGCCAGGTGATGGCGTTGTAGCGCGGCTGGTCTGCCTCACTTATGCGCTGCAGTGCGAAGTCGGTCAGCTGGCGCGCGGTAACATCACCGCGTTGCAGTGCCAGGGATAAGTCGCTCAGCGACGCGGTGAGATAATCAGCGTATTGCATCCGGTCAATCCTCAAGTGGAGTCCATTGCCCATCAGGCGCAACACGGCCCAAAGAGCTGCTGTGAAAATGGGAACTGAACCAGATTGCCTGATGTTGCTGGCACCAGTCTATAACGCGTTGACGTGAAGCCATCGCGAGCGGAAGGTCTTCACAGAACAGCGAGTTCCAGTGCGGGTGGTGAAATTGCACCGGATGGTGCATCACATCGCCGGGGAAAATCGCATATTCGCCCTGGCTTTCCAGCACAATCGACGCGTGATCGATGCTGTGACCCGGCGTGGAAATATAGCGCAGCACGCCGGCGAACAGAGGAGATTCCTGCACATTGATGGTCTGCAGCTGGTCGCGTTCGATCAGCGGCAGGATACTGTCGCGATACAGTTCCTGACTGGCGGGATCGTCCTGACAGTGCTGCAATTCCGCCGCCGAGCAGACATAACGCGCGTTGGGGAACAACGGCTGCCACTTACCGTCCACCCAGTGCGTATTCCAGCCAACATGATCGGTATGGATGTGCGTCATCAATACCAGCGTGACTTCAGCAGGATCCACGCCCGCCCGTGCCAGATTTTCGACATAAGGCGTATTCAGCTGATGGAATAATGGTTTGTTATCCCGATTGCGCCCATTGCCGGTTGCGGTATCAATCAGAATAGTGTGTTCAGCGGTACGCACCACCCAGCTGTGTATCGACACTTCAGCCGGCTGTTCGGCAAAGGCGTCACTCATCTCAGAACGATGTGCCTTAAACAACGCCCCAAACGGAAAAGCGGCGCGCTGCTCAGTGATTTTTTCAACCCGGCACTCGCCCACCTGAATCTTCATGTTGTGCTCCACTTGATAGAGGACGCGTTCAACAGCGTCCGTGACAGTAAGTTGAAAGTCACTATACTGAGGCGGATAACATTATTTAAATCGATTAAAATCATGAAAAACATCAATGAAAATGATTTCTCTCGTATCGACCTCAATCTGCTGGTGGTGTTGATGGTGATGTGCGAGGTACGCAGCGTCACGCAGGCCGCCAATCGCCTTTACCTCGGCCAGCCAGCGGTGAGTGCCGCTTTGAAAAGGTTGCGTGAAATGTTCGATGATGCGCTGTTTATCCGCACGTCATACGGCATGACACCGACGCCGCGTGCCGAACAATTAGTGCAGCAGTTCGCACCGCTGATGCAGGGGCTGCATCGGGTGATCTTCACGCCCGATGCATTTGATCCACAGCGTGATAACCGCCGTTTTCGCATCGGCATCAGCGATTGGCTGGAACAGTGGTTGATGCCTGATTTGTTAGCGGAACTTGCCATTGCCGCGCCCGGTGTAGATATTCATGTCGTCGCTGCCGATCCCTGGCAGGCGATTCCGTTAATGGAGCAGCAGCAGGCAGATGTAGTAATCACCGTTGGGAATGAAGTTAGTCGTGACTTAACCCGCGAGAAAATCGGCTCGGCGGGTTTTCGCACTGTGTGGAGCTGCCAGCAAATTGCACTGGAACGCCTTACGCTGGCTCAGTTTGTCGGTCATCAGCATGCGCTGGTGTCTTATCGCGGTGCCAGCGAAAGTGCCCTTGACCATGCTCTGCAGCGCCTGGGTAAATCCAGACGTGTAAGCTATGTCACGCCGCACTTTTCCAGCTTACCGCTGCTACTCCAGCAGATGCCGCTGTTCGCCACGGTGCCGCAAGGGCTGGCTCCTGCATGGTGCCAACGCTATGGCTTGAATGCTGCGCCGGTGCCGGTTGAGATGCCGGATTATGAGCTGAGCTTGCTATGGCACAACGCGCAGCAAGACGACCCGGCAAACCGCTGGTTGCGGGAGACATTGCGACAACTGCTGCTGCGAAAAATTTAATGCGGCGTTTAGGCCGCTCGTGCGTTGGCAGCGATTCACAGGAGGACGGCCAACAGAAAACATCACCACGGCACGACGCGGCCGAGGTAATCGAGATAATGCAGCCCGGTGCGGCCCGCATACGCCTCCATGGTGTTGAGCAGATTGGGGATGCTCTCATCGATGGTCAGGCGAGCTTCCGGCCCGCCTATATCGGTCTGCACCCAGCCTGGCGCCATTAACAGCAAGGTGCGCGCATCCTGATGGCGTGCGGCAAAGCTGCGCATAAACATATTCAGCGCTGCTTTGCTGCCACGATACACCTCGTAGTTGCCGTTAGTATTGTTGGTGAGACTGCCCTGACCGGAAGACATCACTGCAATCGTGCCACTGGCGCTGACCCGATCTTTAAAGGTTTCGATCACACGCAACGGGCTGAGCGCATTGGTGACCATGACACGGGTGAACTCCTCGGTTGAAACGTCGGCAATGGTTTCCCGATCGTCATTTTTTACTCCGGCATTGACGAACAGCATGTCAAACTCCGTGTCCGCCAGACGTTGATGCAGGGCGCTAACCTGCTCGGGGTCCGTAATATCCACCGTTTCTACCGTCAGCTGTTGCGGATAGCGCGCAGCCAGCTGCGACAGTTTATCGGTAGAATGGGCTCGCCCGGTCGCCACAACCTGATAGCCTCGCTGTAGCATGGTTTCTGCCAGTGCGAATCCCAACCCGCGTGACGCGCCAATCAATAATGTTTTCATCATGTGTTCCTCAGTGGAGTCGATGAGAAAAGTCTAGCGCGGAGTGAGGGGAGGCGGAACACGCAGCTTGTGCAGTGATAACCTGCACTGAACGCCTTGTTATGTCGCCCGACATCCAGCAGGATATTGACCATGAACACCACCGATCTGAATTTACTCACGGCACTCGACGCGCTGCTCACCACGGGCAGCGTGGTGGGGGCGGCACGCCAGTTGAACCTGAGCGAATCCGCGATGAGCCGCACGCTGGGTCGCCTGCGCAATGTCACGGGCGATGCGTTATTGGTACGGGCCGGCCGCCAGATGGTGCTGACCCCTTATGCAGAAGCGATACGGGAACGGACGCAGCGTACGTTGCGGGAAGCACATGCCGTGCTCAGCCCGGATGCTGAAACGCTGGATTTAGCACAACTGAATCGCTGTTTTAGGTTGCGCACCAACGAAGGCTTTGTCGAAGCGTTTGGCTGTGCGTTGATTGCTGCTGTGACCGAGCAGGCACCGAAGGTCGAGTTGGTCTTTGTGGCAAAGCCGGAGAAAAGTGATCGTGAATTGCGTGATGGCAGCATTGATATAGAGATTGGCGTGCTCGGCAATATGGGGCCTGAAATCCGCTTGCAGGCGCTGTTTCGCGATCATTTTGTCGGCGTGGTGCGCGCGGACCATCCTTTGACACAGCAGATGGACATCACCCAATTGGCCCGATTTGGCCATATTGTCGCGTCTCGTCGCGCAGAACGGGGTGGACCGATCCATGACGCCATCGAGCAAGCCGGATTGCAGCGCAAGGTTGTTGCTGTTGTGCCGGCTTTCTCTGCCGCTGTGGCGCTGGTGGTCGATTCGGATTGGGTGGCGCTGGTGCCCCGTTCGCTGGTTGCACATCACCCTTTGATCGCTCACAGCCAGGCGTTAGCGATGGTTGAGTTGCCCTTTGCCACGCCGGAAATGACAGTGTCACAAATGTGGCATCCTCGACTGGAGAATGATGCCGCGCATCGCTGGTTGCGCGGCGTGGTGAAACAGGTTTGCGTTATGGCGCGTAACTGATCGGCGTAATGGCGGTAGGATCAAGTTGCTGACCGAATTTTGCTAACGTGGATGCCATCGGGCACAGCGTACCCACCTCGGTGACCCGACAGTCAGGCGTTCGCCACTCTTCTCGCAGCAGCGGATGCGCTTGATCGACAGACTGTAGATGACGAAGGTCGTCGAGGCTTTGTGCCTGGAAGTAAACATGCAGCCAGCGCTTGCCGCTCTGCTTATCGCGCCAGCGTTCAAACACCAGGCTACTGCCGGGGGGAATGTTGCCGCGCGTGTAGCCCGGCAAAGTCCAGGTGAAGCCCATCAACGTGCGCACCATCGCGATGTTAGTGTCATGTGCGACAAACAGCAGCCAGCGTGCATCCGGCACGGCATCTGAAACGGGGCTGACACCCTGTTCAACACCCTGAATCATTTCATTCAGCAGAATGGAGCCACGCTTTTTCGCCGTATACAGCACGTCGTTGCTAAGATCGTAATTGGCGGTTAACAGCGGCAGCACGGCGGTGATTTGCGCGGAGTGTGTAATGTTGCCCCACGCCAGTTGATCCGCTGGCAGATTTTCATTCCAGCCCAGACGTAACGTTTCAACCATACTGGCGAGAACGCTCAATCCCTGAATATAGGTTTGACCGCCTTTGCTCTGTTTGATCTGCCACGGCTTGTCGAAGAAGGTGCAATCAGTGCCAGACTGACACACCGCACTCTTCAAAGCCTGAACCGCAGGTTGCAACGCTTGCTGACGTGCCGCCAGATCGCCGGTGGCAGCGGTCACGGCGGCAAATTGTTGTGTGGGATCGGTATTGGTGGCCGGGAACGCTTCGGTCTGGAACAAGGGATCATCTTCACCTGCCACGCGATGCACCGGGACGCCACAGCCAGGAAACGCACCGTCCACCAGCGCCTGGGCGGTGGCGCGGGTACGCTGCAATGGGCTGGCGCGAACATACACCTCCTGCGCCTGTGGACAGCCTGAGGTCAGCAATCCGAGCTGGCGATAATGATCGCCTTCCCAGCGCCCCTTGTTTACTACGGCAGCGTAGCCGTGCCCGGTCAATTCGCCATCGTGCGTGGTCCAGGTTGTCCACGGGCGCTGGGTCGCTGCTTCAATCTCTTTGCGGTTGCCGGGCGTGGGCGGGCGAATACCATGTCGGCTCAGTTCTACCACCTTTTCCAGCTGATACTGCGCTTCTGCCTGTGCCGGTGAGGCGTTTAACCACATCGAACAGGCAATCAACAGGCCTGCGGAAATCTGATTCCTGGGAAGGTTCATCGTGATCCTTATGCGAAAATGTTGCGCTTATGCAGAACGGGGATAATTAGCTGGCTAGGTTCAGGCACCACGTACCGACCCGCGCCACACCACATCGGCCTGGTACAGCAAGCTGTCATGCTGTTGTTCGGTTTGCGGAGTAAAGCCGGTCTCATCGGCCTCGGTTTGCATCAGCCAGTTCACAGCATCGCGTGCAAATTGCTCAACCGGCTGGGCAAAGGTGGTGAGATGGTAAGAAGACCAACCCGCTTGCGCGATGTTGTCATAGCCAATCAGGCACAGGTCCTCGGGCACGCGCAGGGCAAAGCGGTGGCGTGCTTCATCCATAAATCCGCAGGCAACCAGATCGGTCACGCAAAACACGGCGTCGGGGCGGTGATGCTGAGTCAGCAATCGGTGCGCCAGAATTTGTCCGCTTTCGTAAGAGGTCGAGCCAAATCGTTCGATGGTGACTTCCATCCCCACGCGCTGCGCTTCGGCAACAAACGCTGCTTCGCGCTTCATCAGGCTGGGTGTGCCCGCCAGAGAGTTAGCAAAGGCGAGGTGGCGACAGCCAGCACGCTGAAACGCCATCACCGCCGTGGCCGCCGCACGTTGTGCATCCAGGTTGATGCTCAGCGAGCCGGGCAGCGCTTCATCGCGGTTTATCAAAATGATGCGCTGTCCATGCTGATAGCACTGGCGGGTAATGGTGCGATCCGGCATGCCGGAAAGGATGATCGAGGCATCCGCACGAAAGTTGATCGCCTGCTGTAATGCGGCTGACACGCTGTTGTCGGAACGATCAGTATTGATCAACATGGCAATTTTTCCCGCTTCCTGCAGAAACTGCGTCAACCAGCGAACCAGGCTGGCGCGATAGGGGGTAGCGATCTCGGAGACAACTAAACACACAATCCCACTGCGATTACGCACCAGGCCGCGCGCCAGATGATTAACGTGATAACCCAACTCCTGTGCGGCTTTCATGACACGTGCTCGCATGGCAGAGGATACGCTGGCACCCGGTGTAAACACGCGCGATACCGCAGAACGCGATACGCCAGCGCGCTCTGCCACATCCTGGGCACTCACCACGGTTTTATCACTCAGCATGCTCAACTCCTGTGCAAACATCGGTTGAAAAAGAGTCTGCCTCAAATTGCAAAGCTGTGCAAACCGTTCAGAATCTAATTTGTTGCATTTTTGTGACACAACCTATCAATTGCATCGCAAGCCATTTGACAGCTGTTTTTTTGTTCATTACTACTTTGCACAGATGTGCAAAAAAGGTGCCAGTGAAGCACCACCCTACAATCAAAGGAGAACACCATGCGAGCCACCTTAATCGCCGTCGCACTATCCCTCTCTTGTACTGCACTGCCTTTCGCTGCCTCTGCGGCGGGCAACCTCAACATGGTTTGTTCCGCTGACGTGGTGGTGTGTGAACACATGACACGCATCTTCAGCCAGAGCCATCCGGATATCAAAGTCAGTATGGTGCGTTTGTCGGCGGGGGAAGCGTATGCGCGTTTACGCAGTGAAGCGCGTAATCCGCGTACCGATATCTGGTGGGCCGGTACCGGCGATCCGCATATGCAGGCGGCCGATGAGGGGTTAACGCAAGTGTACAAATCTCCACTGCTTGACCAGCAGCAGGATTGGGCACAAAAACAGGCTGAAAACTCGGGCTATCGCACGGTGGGAATTTACGCGGGTGCACTGGGCTGGGGCTATAACACCAAACTGCTCGCCGATAAAAAACTGAAAGAACCCACTTGCTGGAAAGATCTGCTGGATCCCGGCTTTAAGGGGGAAATTCAAATCGCTAACCCTAACTCCTCCGGTACCGCCTACAACACACTGGCCACCCTGGTGCAAATTATGGGAGAGGAGCAGGCCTTCGATTACCTGACAAAACTCAATGCCAACGTCTCGCAATATACCAAGTCCGGCTCCGCGCCAGTGAAAGCTGCCGCGCGAGGCGAAACCACGGTTGGTATCGTGTTCATGCATGATGCTGTTGCGATGCAGGTGGATGGCTTCCCGATCAAAACCGTCGCGCCCTGTGAAGGCACGGGTTATGAGATTGGCTCAATGTCGATAGTGAAAGGGGCGCGCAACCTGGCCAATGCCAAGGTCTGGTACGACTGGGCGCTCAGTGCGGAGGCGCAGTCGCACATGAAGGAAGCGAAGTCCTTCCAGCTACCGTCAAATCGCAACGCGGAAATTTCGGAATACGCCCCGCGCTTCGAAAACATCAAACTGATCGATTACGACTTCAAAACCTATGGCGACTCCGCCAAGCGCAAAGCGCTGCTCAGCCGCTGGGATAAAGAGATTGGAGCCAGCGCACAGTGATGGCCTGACTGCGTGAACCCGCGCCACATCCTGCGAGATCCTATCCTTGCCGTGGCGCCTTTCAACACATCATTCCACTGCGAGCCGGAGAGGCAGACTCTCCCTCTTGAGGTGTTTTATGCATGCAAATAATCGTCGGCTTACCGGCGCACTGTTGATCGGCCTGGCATCTCTACTCTTGCTGCCGTGGTATAGCCTGGAAGCCGGCTTTTTTGATGGCGGCTGGTTGTTCAATTTGTGGCGCGATCCTGCTAATGCGCCCGCCTTGTGGCAGGTCAGCTCACATCCGTGGCTGGCGATTGCAATGACCTTGTTCGCGCTCTGTGCCGCGTGTGGATTACTTCCCTCTGGCGCGCGCAGCCGCCTGATGCTGTTATTTAGCGCACTGGGCGTCATTTTTCTGGTGATTGAAGGACATGCCATCGGCTACAGCAGCTGGAGCTGGTTATGGCTGGAAAACCGCTTCGGGGCACTGGAGCAGGGCCAACCGGCGATGGGCGCGGGTGCACTGCTGTTGATGACCACCTTTTTGCTGCTGTTTTCGTTTGCGCTGGCCGAGCGAGGCGTGTTGAAAGGCGATGCCTTTGTGGTGGCGTCCCTGGTATTACTGACCGCGCTGGTCAGTATTTTTGTGCTCTATCCGGTGCTGAGCATGTTTGTGGTCTCGGTGCAGGACGTTGACGGCAGTTTTAAACCCGACGGACTGATCAGCAATATTCAGGATCCTTCAATCTGGAGTCTGGCCTGTTTGAAAGGAGGCACCTGCGGTACGGCCTGGCGCACGCTGTGGCTGGCGCTGATGACGGCTTCTGGTTCTACGTTATTGGGGCTGGCCTTTGCGCTGGCCGCCACGCGCACGCCGCTGCCCTGTAAAAAAGCGCTGCGTATGCTGACCATTTTGCCGATTATCACGCCGCCGTTTGTGATTGGTCTGGCGCTGATTCTGCTGTTTGGCCGTTCAGGCGTGGTCACGGAATATCTGGCGGCGCTGTTTGGCATCGAACCTGGACGATGGCTGTATGGTTTAACCGGCATCTGGATTGCGCAGGTGCTGTCATTCACGCCTATCGCGTTTCTGGTGCTAATTGGTGTGGTCGAGGGGGTAAGCCCTTCACTGGAAGAAGCCTCACAAACGCTGCGCGCCAACCGCTGGCGCACCTTCAGCCGCATTTCCCTTCCTTTAATGGCGCCCGGTCTGGCCAACGCTTTCCTGATCAGCTTTATCGAAAGCATGGCTGATTTTGGTAACCCGATGGTGCTGGGCGGCAGTCACGGTGTGCTCTCCACCGAAATCTTCTTCTCGGTAGTCGGCGCGCAGAATGATCCCAGTCGGGCAGCGGTGCTGGCGATGATTTTACTCAGCTTCACCCTGGCGGCGTTCGTACTGCAGCGTTGGTGGTTGGGCGGCAAAAATTTCGCCACCGTCACCGGTAAGGGCGACGGCGGCAAACATGGTCAACTGCCCAGACTATTACGCTATGGCGTGTATGGCATGGTGATCCCGTGGGGGCTGTTCACGTTGGTGATTTACGGCATGATCGTCGTCGGTGGGTTTGTGCAGTCATGGGGGCTAAATGACGCCCTCACTGTCGAGCATTATGTGCGAGCTTTCCGTGTCAGCAGCAGTGACGGGCATCTGCTTTGGACCGGCGTGGCGTGGAACTCGTTCTGGACCACGCTGGAGATAGCGCTGATTGCCGCGCCGCTCACCGCGATTGTCGGCTTGCTCACCGCCTGGCTGATTGTGCGACAGAAGTTTGCCGGCCGTCAGACGTTTGAATTCTTGTTGATGCTGAGTTTCGCTATTCCGGGCACGGTGATTGGTGTGAGTTATGTGATGGCGTACAACTTGCCGCCGCTGGAGATCACCGGTACGGCTCTCATCCTGATTGCCTGCTTTGTGTTTCGTAATATGCCGGTGGGGGTGCGCGGGGGCATTGCGGCCATGAGCCAGCTGGATAAAAGTCTCGATGAAGCCTCACTGACGCTCGGTGCCAACAGTTTCCGCACACTGCGAAAAGTGGTGCTGCCGTTACTCAAACCGGCGATCAGCGCCGCATTGGTGTACGCCTTTGTCCGCGCCATCACTTCCATTAGTGCCGTGATCTTCCTCGTTAGTGCGCAATACAACATGGCGACCTCCTACATTGTCGGGCTGGTGGAAAACGGTGAGTACGGTGTGGCGATTGCTTACTCCACGGTATTGATTGTGGTGATGCTGCTGATCATTGGCGTGTTTCAGTGGCTGGTGGGTGAGCGAAAACTGCGTCGCGTTGCGCGCCCCGTGGATATCGCCGTGCCGTCGACTTCAACTTCGTTAACCCAGGAGAGAACCGTATGACCAGTATTAATGCGGGTTCCGTGGTATTTGAGCATGTCACTAAACGTTTTGCAGGCTTCAACGCCTTGCCGGATCTGTCACTGACGGTGGAACCTGGCACGCTGGTTACGCTGCTTGGCCCCTCTGGTTGCGGCAAGACCACCACGCTGCGCTTGCTGGCGGGGCTGGAACATCCCACCTCCGGGCGCATTCTGATTGGCGGTAAAGACGTAACACATTTGCCTGCCAACGAGCGCGATGTGGCAATGGTGTTTCAATCTTACGCGCTGTTTCCCCATATGAGCGCGCTCGACAACATCATGTATGGGCTTCAGTCCTCGGGAATGAACAAGCGGGAAGCGCAAGACCGGGCGCGCGAAGGATTGAAACTGGTGGGACTGGAAAACCAGGGCCAGCGATTGCCGTCTGAGCTTTCGGGCGGTCAGCAACAGCGTATTGCAGTGGCGCGTGCGTTGGTGCTGGAACCGCAGGTGCTTCTGCTGGATGAACCCTTATCCAATCTTGATGAACGTCTGCGTCGCCGTGTGCGCACCGATATTCGCGAGCTACAACAAAGGCTTGGCTTTACCGCAGTCTATGTCACGCACGATCAGGAAGAAGCGCTGGCGGTGTCTGATAAAATTATTGTCATGAAAGAGGGTGATATTGCCCAGCAAGGCGCACCAGAAAGCCTTTACCACGCCCCGAATTCGGTGTTCATCGCTGATTTTATGGGGGAAGCCAACATTCTGCCGTGCGAAGTCGAGCAAGTGGAGGGCAACGATGCGCTGGTGCGGCTGGGAAATCTGCGTTATCGCGTGCGCGGTAACGGCGTGCCAACCGGCTCGGCCCAATTGTCGGTGCGTCCGCAGTTTATTACGTTGCACAGCGATGGGCAGGGAGCCTTGCAAGGCGAAGTGACCCACAGCACATGGCTGGGTGATCACATCGAATATGAAGTGGCCACGCCGCTCGGTTCCTTGTTTATCGTTGATGCGCAGATGGAGCAGCGTCTGCCGCTGGCTTCTGCCGTGGCGATTGATTTTAAACCTCAGGGATTAGCCCTGATTGCCGGATAATTTAAGGACAGATAATGAGTGACACCGTGAATGACGCGCTGCTGGCACGTTTGATTTTGGCAGAGAAAGTGGCACGCGCAGGGGGCGAGAAGGCGCTGGAGTATTTCCATCATCGCGACACGCTGGTGGTCGAGACCAAGTATGATCTGCAGGATGTGGTGTCTCGTGCTGACCGCGAAGTCGAGCAGATGATCGATCAGCAGATTCGCGCCCAGTTTGCCGACGACGGTTTCCTGGGGGAAGAGTACGGATTGCAGGAAGGCACATCGGGATACACCTGGGTAGTTGATCCGATTGATGGCACCAGCCCATTTTTGAACGGCATGCCAAACTGGTGCGTCTCCGTCGCGGTACTGCATGACGGTGTGCCAGTGATCGGGGTGATCTATGCGCCAACCTATCAGGAGTGCTATGTGGCGGCGTTGGGGCAAGGCGCGACGTTAAATGGCCGTCGTTTGCAGGTTGATCCAACCCGCACGCTACAAAACCATGTCACTGGCTTTGGCGCTAACAGCCACGTTAGCCCTGTTGAAGTTGGCAATATTCTGGCCTCATTGCTGGAGGCCGGGGGCAACTTTATCCGTATCGGCTCTGGCGCACTGATGCTGGCGTGGGTAGCCGCTGGCCGCGTAGTGGGCTATTACGAACCCTATATGCATGCATGGGATTGCCTGGCGGGCTACTGCCTGGTGAAAGAGGCGGGCGGCTGGTATCACCCGTTCAATACCGAAGGCGAACGTTTGCTGAAGGGCGCTCAGGTGCTGGCGGTGGCGCCTGGCGCGGAAGCAGATTTGAAACGGATTGCGGGAATTTAAATGCTGCCTTCTCTGTCGGGAGCCGTTGTCGCTACGCGGCTCCCGGCAAACGCTCTAAAACAGCACTAAAGCTAATCAGCCCGCTATAACTCAGCAGCATTGCAATTCGACCGTGGCGATGCTGTTATAACCCATCACCATATTTACCGGGTAATCGCGTGTCGCTCTCCTCATCAGAATGGTTTAGCCGCAATGGCATTGAATGTTCGCGCGTGAAAGCCGCTGGCAGCCGCTTTCCACGTCATCTGCATGATGAATATGTAATTTGCGCTAACCTCAGCGGGCGCGAAGAGATTTGGCTCGATGGCAAAGTCTCTGACGTGTTTGCCGGGCAGGTGACGATTTATAATCCCAGCGCGATTCAGTCCTCCTTATTCAGCAATGATCCGGTGAGTTTTATCAGCATTCACTTGCCGCAGGTGATCTTATCCGAAATGTTTGGCACCACCGCTGCGCCCGCTTTGCGCGAAGGGGTGTTCCATGACGCGCGGTTGTTTCAGGCGATCACTGAATTCGACCAGGCCGCGCGCACAGGAGATGAGTTACTGCTGGAACAACAGCTGCTGTGGCTGTGTGGTGAACTGCTCGACGATAAACAGAGTGCCGAGCAGGGGGAAGTGCAGATTATCGAACAGGTGAAGCAGTTTCTTGGTGAACACTTGCACGAGAAACCGCAACTGGATGCGCTGGCGCAACGTGCCGGGCTGAGTAAATATCATCTGGTGCGTCGTTTCACCCAGCTCACCGGGTTGCCACCGTTGCAATACCATATGCAATTGCGGCTACAGCAGGCGCGGGAACTGTTGCGCCGTCGGGTACATCCGCAGGAAGCCGCGCTGCAACTGGGTTTTTACGATCAAAGCCACTTCATTAACGCCTTTCGCAAAGTAATGGGTACCACACCACACCATTACGCCCAGCAAATTGCCTCAGCCCAATTCAAACTCCCGATAGCCTGACACCATCACATAGGCGGCGAAGTAGCAGAAGATCAGCGCCGAGGCGAGATAGGAGTATTTTAACAGGCGCTGCCCCAACAGCTTACCGCCCATGCTGCCCACCAGGCATAACACACAGGTCCAGACCACTCCCGCGATAAAGAACCCACCGAGGAAAGAGGAGGTGGCATTGACGCTGCCGTGCCCCATGCGAGCAATCAGTGCACCGCCCACGCTGGCAAACCATAAAATCGCCGTGGGAGATGACATCGCCAGCACCACGCCACGGCTGAACTCGCGCAGTAACGAACGATAAGGCTGTTGCTCCGTTGGGGGTAACGCCGCGTCTTTACGCAGTGCAGCGATCAACATTTTACCTGCGAACCACAGTAGTAATAATCCACCGCCAATCCACAACACCCAGCGTACCGCCGTAAACTGCAACACCACCGCCATGCCAGCCAGCGCCAGCAGCGCATAAATCAGGTCGCCAATGCAGGTGCCAATCCCTAACCAAAAACCGTGAAAATAGCCGCGCTGCATCGCGAGGGTAATCATGGCGATATTGGCCAGCCCAATATCAAGACACAACGATAAACTCAGCAGAAAACCATTTGAAAACTGCAGCATAGCAACAAGCCTGTCCTTATTTTTTTTGTAAGCGGCATTAAACCACGGCACGAATCACACTGTATTGGAAAGAATTGCGCCACCGCGCCCGGAGCACCACGGCATTCGCTCCAGGATGAATCGTCTCTGCGTCTGGTTTTCTCGCCGTCGCAATTATGTTTATATGCATCCATCTGCCATTAACGACCAAACGCCATGAATCTTCGGGAAAAAATTGTCGGCCAGTTCAGTGAGCTGTCACCAGAACTGCAGCGCGCGGCTGAGTTCTCTCTGCAAAATGCCAATCAGCTGGTGGTGCAATCGATGCGCGCGTTTGCCGTTGAAGCCGGTGTGAAACCTGCCACGCTGCTGCGCCTGGCGCAGCGTTTGGGCTACAACGGCTGGGGCGAACTGAAAGATGCCTTCATTGATGACATTGGCCTGCGCAATGATACATACGTATCCAAGGCCGAAAAACTGATCGCCAAAGGAACACAGCCGCAGCTGTATGATGAGGTGTTTAGCGCGCATCAGGCCAATCTGGCCTTTACGCAAAACGAAAATCAGGCGGAAATGGAACAAGCTGTGACCCTGCTCGATGCGGCTGATAACGTCTATATCTGCGGCTTTCGCGCCAGTTTTCCCATCGCCTGGTCGCTGTTTTATGTTTACCGGCTCTTCAATCGTCAGGTCTCGTTGATTGATGGCCTGGCCAGTAATATCGAAGTGTTTACCCGTGAACTCACCGCCCAGGATTGTGTGCTGCTGACCAGCTTTGCGCCTTATTCCCGTGAGTCACTGGATGTGCTGCACGCCGCGCAGCAGGCAGGCGCAAAGATCATCGCGATTACCGATTCACCGGTTTCCCCGCTGGCGCAGGCCGCCGACTGCACCCTGTTATTCTCTATCGACAGTCCGTCGTTCTTCCCCTCAGTGGTCTCTGGCATGGGGCTGGCAGAGTGCTTACTGGCAATGCTGGTGGCGCGCCATGGCCGTGATGCTGTGCATAAAATCGAAAATGCCGAACGCTATCTGATTGAATCTGGGGCATATGTGGTGCCTGGCAAATCCTGAGGCATGATTCATTTGTATCCGTCATAAGAAAATATAATGCATATGAATCATTATTGCATTGACGTGATCCAAATGAATCCTGCAAGATGCGCTTAATTACCGTAGCGTATTCAGGAGCAGTACCCAGTATGAGCCACATTATTCACCGCAGTTTGCGCAGCACGCCCGCCGTGGCTGCTCGCGCCGAAGGGGCGTACATCTTCGATAAACAAGGAAAGCAGTATCTCGACGCCTGCTGTGGTGCTGCCGTTTCCTGCTTAGGCCACGCACATCCTGATGTGTTAGCCGCGATGCATCGTCAAATCGACCAACTGGCCTATGCTCACACCAGCTTTTTTACCAGCAACACCGTTGAGCAACTCGCTGAACAGTTGACGCGCACGGCGCCTGGCGATCTCAACTACGCCTATTTCGTTTCCGGTGGTTCGGAAGCCGTGGAAACCGCGCTGAAATTAGCGCGTCAATATTTCGTTGAAATCGGGCAGGCGTCACGTACCAAATTCATCGCGCGCAAGCAGAGCTATCACGGCAACACGCTGGGTGCATTGGCCGTCGGCGGCAATGAGTGGCGCCGTCGCCAGTTTGCCCCATTACTGATCGACGTGATTCGCGTGTCAGCCTGTAATGAATACCGCGATCTTCGTGCTGATGAAACGCAGCAGCAATACACCACGCGTCTGCTTAATGAACTGGAACAAGCAATTGTTGATGCCGGTCCGGAAACCATTATTGGTTTCTGCGCTGAAACGGTAGTGGGTGCCACCACCGGCGCGACTCCGCCGACGCCAGGTTATCTGAAAGGCGTGCGCGCACTGTGCGATAAATACGGCATCTTGTATATCGCCGATGAGGTGATGTGCGGTATGGGACGCACCGGGACGTTGCACGCGTTTGAACAAGATGATGTGGTGCCGGATCTGGTCACTATCGCCAAAGGGTTGGGTGGCGGTTATCAGCCGATTGGTGCCGTGCTGGCCAGCGAAAAGATCGTCTCAGCACTCCAGTCGGGCAGTGGTCTGTTCCAGCACGGTCATACTTATATTTGCCACGCTACGGCGGCTTCAGCGGCACTGGCCGTCCAGCAGGTGATTGAACGCGATAACCTGCTCGATGCGGTGAAGCAGCAGGGCGCGTATCTGCAAAATGCTTTGCGTGAAGTGCTGGGCGCATTACCGCATGTGGGCGACACGCGTGGGCGCGGCTTATTTGCCGGTGTGGAACTGGTGCGCGATAAAAAGAGCAAAACCCCGTTCGATCCTGCACTGAAACTACATGCTGGCATTAAAGCCAACTGTATGGCTCGAGGCCTGATGGTGTATCCGATGGGCGGCACCATTGACGGGCAGTATGGCGACCACATCCTGATTGCTCCGCCATTTATTATTACGCCGAGGCAGCTCGATTTTGTGGTGGATACGCTGGCAACCGTGATACGTGAGGAGACCGGTAAATTATGATTAATCGTTTGCCGCCGCTGGCGGAGCACGAGTGGGACGACCAGCAACGTCCACTGGCAGAAGAGATCATAAACGGGCCACGTGGTGCGCTGCTTCCACCCTTTGAACCACTGCTGCGCAGCCCTGAGCTGATGGCACACGCGCAGCGCATGGGAGAGTACCTGCGCTATCGCAGCGCGCTCGGTCAGCGCTTATCGGAACTGGCGATTCTCATGACGGCGCGTCACTGGTCGCAGCCGGTGGAGTGGGCGATTCATGCTCCGATAGCACGTGAGAAGGGGATCTCTGCCGCCGCCGTACAGGCCATTAATGAGAAGCGCCTGCCCGATGACTTAAAGCCGGATGAGTGGGTGATTTACCACTTTTGCCAGCAACTGCATCAACAGCAAAAAGTCACCGACACCTCCTGGCAACAAGCCATCGATTTATGGGGCGAAAAGGGCG
This sequence comes from Pantoea sp. EABMAA-21, assembly GCF_030053335.1. Lineage (NCBI taxonomy): Bacteria > Pseudomonadati > Pseudomonadota > Gammaproteobacteria > Enterobacterales > Erwiniaceae > Pantoea > Pantoea sp. EABMAA-21. The sequence continues at coordinate 25,638 of NZ_JASGBX010000010.1, read as the reverse complement.
TGGTGGATCTGATTGGCATTAACGGTTATTACAGCTTCCTCTCGATGATCATGAACGGCGCACAGACGCCTGCTCCAGATTCTTCAGACATTCTTTTGCAAAGTGCATCAATATGAAAAAAATCGCAATCCATGGTTCCGCCTTCGAAATTGGTCAGCAACTGGGTGAATTTGGCCGTGAAGCCTGGCATCAAAAGCTGACGCTCACCGCACTCTGCCAGACAGTGACAGCCATGAAAGACGCCGACCAAACGGTGGCCATGCGCGCGTTGGTCCAGGCGCACTATCGGCTGATCTGGCAGGAGCTGGAAGGGCTGGCCGCAGGATTACAGGCGCCGATTGAGGAGGTTTTTGCCTGGAACTGCCGTGGCGATTTAGTACGTTCAACCTCGGATGGATGTACCACCGTGGCGGGACAGCGTGCTGATGGCGTGTTAACTATCGCGCACAATGAAGATGGTTTTCCTCAATTACGCGATGACTGTGCCATCGTCAGCATCCGTCCGGATAGTGGGATGGCGTTCACCAGCTTTGCTTATCCGGGGTCGATTTGCGGTCATACCGTTGCCGTAAACGAGAAGGGCGTGGTGAATACGGTGAATAATATTCGTGCACTGCATCGTCCGGAAGGAGTGCCGCGTCAAATCCTGGCCCGCGCCGCGTTGAATGCGGCCACGCTGGATGAGGCCATCGCAATCCTGACCACACCACCGCGCGCCGGATCGTTCCACCATACGCTCGGACAGATGGGCGATAGCCGTCTCTTTAGTGTGGAAGCCACGGGGTCGGGTTGCTCCGTAACGCCACTGACCGCAGTGTTCGCCCATGCCAATCACCTGATTCATCCGCAACTTGATGACGTGGAACAGGTGATCACTGCCAGCTCCGGATCACGCCAGCAGCGGTTAATTGAGTGGCTGGAGACGCAAACGCAGCTGGATGGCGATGCAGCAAAAGCGATTCTCTCTGACCAGCATGATGCGGTGCTGCCCATTTATCGCCTTTCGCCGAACGATCCGGATGAAGAGAACACCCTGGCGACAGCGGTATTTACGCTGCATACCAAACAAGTTGACTGGCAGATATTTACCTTGAATCGTGATGAGCCAGAATTTAAAGGCACGATTTCCTAAAAACTAATCTGCTATATTGTGAACCCGGTCACCCTGGCCGGGCGCTATTCAAATTAATCCCACTATAGTCGTTAAACATTCCGATTATGGTGGGGTACGAAAATGAATAGAAATAAAAAAGCCACATTCAGCGGTTTAGCATCAAACATAACCATGGCATTATCCTTAGCTGTTTTTTCACTGGCGGGGAGCGCTATGGCAAATGCCGCGGAACATCATCAAATCGCTTTGGTGGGTACCTGGACGTCGATTCCAGATGCCCCATTAGAGCAGAAACCGGATCATCCTAGCGAAGGTTTATATCGCCTCAAGGTGAATGCGGATGGCACTTTAACACCACTTGATGTGGTCAAAATGAAAAGCCCGTCATGGATTGTAAAATCCCAGGATGGCCGCTTTGCCTATACCACCAATGAAGAAAACGCTGGGGCCGTTACCGCACTGTCCATTGATAAAAGCGGTCAGGTGAAAGTGTTAAATGCGGTGGATAGCCATGGGCAACAGCCGACGCACGCCACCATAAGCCCGGATGGTAAGTTCCTGTTTGTCGCTAACTACTCGGTGGCGAAAGGCGGCGCGGGCGTCTCGGTGTTCCCGATTCATCATGACGGTAAACTGGGTGAGCAGGTGCAGCACTTTGCTTTCGACCACGGCACGGGCGCGGTGAAAGGGCGTCAGGATGGCGGTCACGCACACTCCACAACCTTTACCCACGACGGTAAATATCTGTACGCTGCCGATCTCGGCGGTGACAAGCTCCATGCCTATCGTTATCACGCCAATAAGGCTGAGCCTCTGGAAGCGGATACCGCGCATGACGTGACCTTTACCGAAGGTTCTGGCCCGCGTCATATGGTGTTCTCACCAGATGGCAAACATGCCTACGTCACCACCGAAATGGCCGGTGAGATCGCGGTATTTACAGTGAAAGACGATCACCTGGATCGCAGCAATACCGTGAAGCTGAACAGTGAAAATAACAGTGCTGAATACCGTAGCGGCGGCGGAATTATTCTCAGTCCGAACGGTAAATATGTGATTGCAGCGAATCGTGGTTCAGATAATAAGCTGTTGGTGTTTAAAATTGAGGCGGATGGCCAGTTAGGCAAGCCGGTCAGTTATAAAGCCAACGGCATTGAACCTCGGGCGTTCTCATTTGATGGCAGTGGAAAATATCTCTATGTCACTAACGTGTTCACCAACAATATTTCCCTGTTCCATTTCGATGAAAAGAGCGGTGAGCTGAAAGCAGCGGGCGATGCAGCAAAAATATCCACGCCCACTGATATAAAGTTCTTTAATTAAGCCGTTCGGTGGGCGCATTTTTTGCGCCCACTTCTTCTCGCTATTTTGCCTGTGACATTTCCAGCAGCGCCTCTTCCATTGATGCACCAAACATTTGTCCGTGGGACAGTCCCGGATAAAGTTGATAGCGTGCGGCTGTGCCGTTCTCTGCCATACCTTCGATAGTGGTGCGCACCGCGCGCAATACTTCAGGTTCCGCCGTGTTGCTATCGCTGCGGCGATCGCCATTCCCTTCCATCAAAGTGATCTGCTTATTACTGGCTTTGCGGGTCTGCATCTCACCTAATAGAGAATGGTACCCCTGGCCAATCGACGGGCTGGCTGCGAAATAGCGCGTAAACAGCTGAGAGGAGAGATAGCTGTCGAGTGCAAACAATCCGCCGTAAGAGTGGCCCCACAGCGCGCGTTGTTGATGATCGACATGCACACCTTTCTGCGCTGCGGCCAAAATACGTTGCTCTAGCAAGGTGCGGAATGCGCTGCTGCCGCCGCCCTTGCGACCGCGACTAAAAGTGTATCCTGCATCGCCATGCTCTTTGTCAAGCGGGGTGTAATCGTAAGTTCGCGCGTTTACCTCAAACGGCAAAGTGGTTTGATACCCGACCACCACCAGAACCGGAGGGTTGTCTGCCGAGAGTTTTTGCAGCAGCGGATCGGTCAGCCTGTCCATTACCGCATTGCCATCCAGCATCGTGATCAACGGGTAGCCAGATGGCGGAGGCGCTTTATCTGGCACCGCAGTCCAAACTTTGTAATGCCGCTGGCCATCAGCCGAGTCATATTCACTGATGGAGAAGTGGTAATAAGCGGAGCCTTTGTCGGCGATATTCGGGCCGAGTGGCGTCATATTCGGGCGTGCAAACGCGCTGGTGGTGACACTGCTGAGCAACAATAGCAGCAGGACAATGGGACGGTTTATCGCTGAAAATCTATAAAGCATTGAAATCCTTATTCTATTGGTTATTGGTACATATCACTTTGCACCATAATGAGAATGATTCTTGATTTCAATTCTTTTTACTGATGGCAGCCTGTTTCAGAAAAGGCTTTTTTGACAGGATGTTGAACCTGACAGGGGGGTCTAACACGAGCTGATGCCAGAAACAGGGCGGCACAAAGCCGCCATTGTACTTACAGCGCCCGACGCTTAGCCCGCTGTGAAAACAGTAGCCATACACCAATGGACGTTATAATCAGCACCCAACCCATCTGACTGATGATTGCTTCCATCACGCCATCCAGCGCAGGGGAGATCAGCGTGTTGAGTTGTAACACCGTCGACACTTCGTAACAGCCAATCGCGAAGGCCACCACAATTGAGAGTGATGAAATGGCGAGGGTGTAAGTGAGGCTGCGCAACGGATCGAATTGCGACCAACGATACAGTTTCAACATCATGACGCCATCTGTGGTATCGATCAGCATCATGCCGGCAGTGAATAAAAGCGGCATCAACATGATGTGCAGCATCGCTTCGCCACCCGCTGCGTGGTTGGCGGACATACCGAAAATCGCCACTTCGGTTGCTGTATCAAAACTAATGCCGAACAGGAAACCGATGAGGAACAAATGATGGCTTTTGCTCACCATGCGAAACAGTGGCGCGCATAGCCGGGTGAGCACGCCGTGGTGATGGCTCTCCTGCGGGACCCGCGTTACATCGCCACGCAGCAACCGCTGACGTTGGCGAAAACATTGCCACAAAGTGCGGGAGTTAGCCCAGGCGAGTAGCAGCAGAAAAGCACCGGAGATCAGTGTGCTAATCATGCCGCCAATCTCTTTCACGCCGGGAAACATCTGCTGCAAAGGTTGCGTGGTCAAAGCGAATATCAGGCAGGCGATCAGCACCACCGAAGCGTGGCCGAGTGAGAACCACATACCTGCGGTAAACGGGCTCTTGCCCTCATTACTCAACTTGCGCGTGGCATTATCAATGGCGGCGATATGATCGGCATCGACGGCGTGGTGCAAACCAAACAGATAGGCTAACAGCGCGACACTCTGCGCGGCCGGTGAATGCTGAAAAGTCACCAACGGCGTACCGATGACCAGCAAATTAAACAGCATGGCGCCACCAATCACCGCAGCGCCTTTTTGCTTATGACTCAGCACCTTCATAAAGACTCCTGAGAATTACCCGACAGCGGCAAAGACGCGCAGCGGTTGGATCAGTGGCTGCGCGGCGTGATGGTCGTGATGATGATGATGATGATGGTCATGATCATGCGGGTGGTCGGGCGGACAGCTGGCGGCAGCGAGATCCACCGGGCTGCCATGGGGCGTGTTGAGGAAAGCCTGGCGCCACTGCTCTTCACGAATCAGCAATTCTGACATCGGAATCAATTGATGTTGTGACAGGATCTTTTCCAGACAGCTCAGCCATTGCCGATAATAGGCGGTATGGGCGCTTTCATCGCTGCGCTGCGGGAAGTCGCGGATCTCCTGGGCAAATTGTTCCACCCATTGTGGCCAGCTAAAATAGCCGCGTTGAGACAGGGCCACCGCGATGACAAACGCATCGGCTTCCCAGGGTTGTGCAAAGGTGGGATCGGCTTCGTTCACCTGAGCAATAATCGCGTTTAACTCATCCATGCGCAGCATCCTCACATCTGCCCTGAATATAGTCGGACCAGACGCTCAGGTGGACGCTGAAATTCTCGCTATTCTCTCCCCACAAATCGGCGGCAATGAATTTCACCAGGTAGACGTACTGCGGTTTCTCCTATTGCTCTGCGACCAGCGCATCGGGAAATACGCAGGCACCGTAGTTGGCAACAATCACGCCCTTTTTACCACGCGCATAGCGCGGCAGGCGTGTATGACTCAGCGGATTTAAATTATGCGTGATAATACTATCACCCGGTTGATATTGCGGTTCGACCTCAACATCACGATGGTAATTGGGCGGTGTAGTAATTAAATCCAGGTAGCCCTGAGGCGAATAAGTATTCATGTTGTATCCTCAGGCGGAGAGTTCGCTGAGACGCTGCTGCAATTCTTGTTCAGTGAATACGCCGGTTTTACTCATCAACTGCTCAATGGCAAATAACCAGTGTTCGTAATAACTGGATTGCAGATATTCCGTTACGGACATTTTCTCAATTTCATAACGGAAATCATCAAGCACGATTTTTCCGCTCATAAAGAACACCAGCGTGGTGGCGAAAATATCTTTTTCCCATTGGCTGTGAAAATGAGGCTCATCGGCTTCAATCTCGATTGGACCTAAATTCTGCATGCCGCCGCAATCGTGGATATTATTCATGGTGTTTCTCCGCTTAAAGCGTGCGTGTGCCGATCATGGAGTCGCGTGTGACCAATGCGGCCAACTCGCTCTCACTCATGCTTTCACTGTCAGCAGGGGGCTGTGGCAGCACGAAGTAACGGATTTCGGCATTGCTGTCCCATACGCGAATCTCCTTATTGGCCGGAATTTCAGTGCCAAATTCTGCTAATACGCCACGGGGATCAATCACCACACGTGAACGATAGGGTGTCGATTTAAACCAGATGGGCGGCAAGCCCAGCACCGGCCACGGGTAGCAAGAGCAAAGCGTGCACACCACTACGTTGTGCACGCTGTCGGTATTCTCCAGCACGTGCAGGGTAGCGGCTTCAAAGCCGGAGAAGCCGAGTTCATTCACCGCCTCGCGGCCATTTTCCAGTAAGCGTGCTTTGAAGGCGGGATCGCGCCAGGCTCTCGCCACCACCTGCGCACCATTGCGGGGTCCTACTTTGGTTTCGAAATAATCCACGATGGTGTCAGTGACCTCCTGACTCAGAAATCCCTTTTCTGCCAACAGGGATTGGATAGCACGGATCTTTAACGCGGCATCCGAAGGTAATACCGAAGGGTCCGACATAATGGCTCCTCAAAAGATTTTTTACTGATGAGATGAATGAGTGTGTGAGAGACGTTAACGCTTCTGGTAATTACATCTTTGTTAATGCTGCCATTCGCTGTGTTTGAGCGGACAGCGCAGTGTTTAAAAATTTAATTGCACCCTTCTGGTGCTGATTGCTTTAATTAAGTGCAGAAAAGTGAGAGGGCTAAAATTAATTAAAGGTGGGCGGGATTAAATGCAGTAATACTTCTCATCGCTTTCGCTTCTGCTGGCAGAGAATAAAGATAATTTGAACGGCCACGTGGGTTTTGGCCCGCTTATTGCTAATCTAAAAAACGTGCCCCAATGTTGTGGCCCTTTTCTCGTATTAATGCAGACAGCGCTGTCTGTTTTATCCGCTTATCTCTTCCGGTTCCCGGAATACATCATCTCTATTTATTCCAATAACTTCATTGCGAGGGTGCTATGGCTATTAGTCGTCGTTCATTTATTCAGGGATCGGCCGTATCCGCATTGGGTCTGGCTGCAGGGGTTGTACCGAAATTCACCTTAGCCGCTGACAGCAAAGACGCCATCAAAGTGGCGAGCATTCTCGACCTGTCAGGCGGGCTGGATATTTATGGCAAGCCGATGTCCAACGCCATCAATTTAGCTGCAGATGAGATCAACGCAGCAGGGGGATTATTGGGCCGACCGCTGCAAATCATCAATTACGACGCGCAATCCAATATGCAGCTCTACGCGCAATACGCCCAGCAGGCCGCGCTGAAAGACAAAGTGGCGGTGGTGCACGGCGGCATCACGTCTGCGTCGCGCGAGGTGATTCGTCCGGTATTGGATCGTTTCCGTTCGCTCTATTTCTATCCTGCGCAGTATGAAGGTGGCGTCTGCGATCGCAACTACTTCTCTTCAGGCTCAACGCCCGCACAAACCGTGGAGAAACTGGTGCCGTACGCCATGAAGAAGTGGGGCAAGAAAGTCTATGTGCTGGCGGCGGATTACAACTACGGCCAGATTGTTTCGTCATGGGTGAAGAAGTCGGTGCGTGACAACGGCGGTGAAGTGATGACGGTGGAGTACTTCCCGCTGGATGTCACGGACTTCGGTGCCGCCATTTCAAAAATCCAGAGCGCTAAACCAGACATGGTGTGGTCAGCACTGGTGGGCGGGGCGCACATCTCCTTCTACCGCCAATGGCATGCGGCAGGCATGAGCGGCAAGATTCCCATCGCCTCTACCGTATTCGGCGGCGGCAATGAACACATCATTCTGTCGCCGGAAGAGAGCAACGGCATTCTGGTGGCAGCGAACTACATGCAAGAAATTCCGTCTGCCGAGAACAAAGCCTTTGTCGATAAATTCCATGCGCGTTACGGCGACATGTACATCAGCGATCTGGCGATGGGCGCGTATCAGGGCATGTTGATTTGGGCCGAAGGGGTGCGTAAGGCGGGCGACATCGACCGCATGAAAGTGATCGAGGCGCTGGAGTCGGGCGTCACACTGACCTCGCCAAGCGGTCAGCTGAGTGTCGATCCCACCACGCATCACTGTTCGCTGGACGTGCACATTGCCGAGGTGGAAAACCATCAGATGAAGATTCTGGAAACCTTCACAAACCAGGCACCGGTTGATACCGCCATGGTGTGCGACCTGAAGAAAAATCCACGTGATACCAAACAGTATCAGATTGAGCTGTAACGGGAGGCGCTAATGGATCTGTCGGTTATCTATGGCATCGAAGTGCTGAATGCCATCGCGGTGCTGGTGATCATGAGTCTGGGGCTGGCGGTGGTGTTTGGCATGATGAAAATCGTCAATATGGCGCACGGCGAATTTATGATGCTGGGCGGCTACAGCGCCATTATGGCCACTAACCACCTTGGCGTGCCGATCTGGATCTCCATGCTGGTAGTTGCGCCGATTTGTGTTGGCGTGTTTGGCATGGTGATTGAACGCGTCATTATTCGTCATCTCTACGGCAGGATGATCGACACCATGCTGGCCACCTGGGGGTTGAGTCTGGCGTTGATCGGTGCCGCGACCATGCTGTTTGGCAACACCACGCTGGGCATCAGCTCGCCGCTGCCCAGCGTGAATGTGGGAAGTTACAGCACCAGCGGCTATTCGCTGTTTATGATTGTGTTTGCGCTGTGTCTGGTGGCGGCATTGTGGCTGTTGCTGCGCTTCACCACATTGGGATTGTGCGCACGTGCCACCATGCAGAATGCGCGCATGGCGGCGGCGCTAGGCAGCAATCCCGGTAAAATCTACAGCCTGACCTTCGGTCTGGGAGCCGCGCTCTCCGGATTGGGTGGCGCGCTGCTGGCACCGATCACCGGCGTGATACCGACCATCGGCGTTAGCTTTATTGCCAAAGCCTTTATCACGGTAATCGGCGGGGGCAGCGCCATCATCGCCGGCACGCTGACCTCTTCCACGCTGTTTGGCACCATTTCGCAACTGGTGACCTATCTCTCCACGCCGGTGTTTGGTGCGGTGGCGCTGCTGTTGAGTGCCATTGTGCTGCTGCGACTGCTGCCGCACGGTATCACCGGGCGCTTCTTCAGGAGATCGCTGTAATGAAACTGTTTTCGGAAAAAGTGCGCATTGTGCTCAGTGCCCTGATGCTGATCCTGCTGGCGTTTTGGCTCGCTGGTGCGATTGAGCTGTACACCTTGCTCTCCATTACGGTGTTTTTAGTGATGGGACTGTTGTCACTCAGCCTGGCGTTTATCTGGGGCTACGGCGGCATCCTCTGTTTTGGTCAGGCGGCATTTTTTGGACTGGGGGCCTATACCTACGCCATTTGCGCCATTAACTGGGGGGATTCCACCTGGGCGGTGGTGATGGCGATTCTCCTGCCCACGCTGTTCTCTCTGCTTCTCGGTTACGTGATCTTCTACGGCGGCGTCAGTGATGTGTACCTCGGCGCGATCACGTTAGCCGTGAGCCTGGTGCTGTTTAACTGGGTAAACTCCACCTCGGGCAGTGAATACCATATCGGCGAAGCGCTGCTGGGTGGGTTCAATGGTATTCCGTCAGTGCCGACACTCAACATGCCATTCCAGCCAGATGCCATTTTGTCACCGGAGGCGATCTTTATGGTGACCGCCGGTGCGTTGGCGCTCTGCTATGCGCTGCTGAAGTTTGTGCTGCTCAGCCGCTTTGGCAAAACGGTGGTGGCCATTCGGGAAAACGAACAGCGCGCAGGACTGCTCGGCTACAACGTGCCGGCACATAAGCTCGTCACCTTTGCCATTGGCGCGGCGATTGCCGGGTTAGCTGGATGCCTGTACGTCAACTGGGGTGCCTTTGTCAGCCCCGGGGTGTTTAGTATCAGTCAGTCGGCACAGATCATCATTTGGGTGATCGTCGGGGGGCGCGGCACGTTGATCGGTCCGGTGATCAGCTGTGTGCTGTTGCAGTGGATGGTGACACGGCTGGGCGCGCAGCAAACGGTGGATGTCAATCTGGTGCTCGGCGTGATTCTGGCAGTGTTTGTGCTGCTGATCCCCGGAGGCATTTTACCGACCTTACAACGGCTGTGGCGACGCAAGCGTCCGAACACGCTGCCTGCAACCCGCACATCGGTGAGTGAGGTGAAACCATGACGGCAACAGTCCTATTGGAAACCCGCAAAATGGGCGTCAGTTTTGGTGGTGTGCATGCGGTGAAGGAGGTGGATTTCACCCTGCATGAAGGGGAGCTTCGCTGCTTGATCGGCCCGAACGGCGCGGGGAAAAGCACCTTTTTCAAAATGCTCAGCGGTCAGGTAACGCCCACGCGCGGTGAGTGCCGCTACCGCAATCAAGTGATCTCCGGCAAACGCCCGTGGGATATTGCCCGGTTGGGTATCGGCATCAAAACTCAGGTGCCGAGCGTCTTTGAAGGGTTGAGTGTTCGGGAGAATCTGTGGCAGGCGGCAGCCAATAAGCTGGCGAAAGCAGCTCTGTCCTCCGCAATTGATCAGGTGTTGCACGATATCGGACTGGAAGATCATCAGGATGCCGTGCTCTCTGAACTGGCGCACGGGCAGCGACAGTGGGTGGAGTTAGGGATGATCCTGATTTCTCGTCCGCAACTGGTGTTGCTGGATGAACCCGCCGCAGGCATGACGCATCAGGAAGTGCGTAAAACCGCCCAGCTGATTAAAGCGATCAATCAACAGAGCACTGTGGTGGTGGTGGAGCACGATATGGAGTTCATCAGCATGATCGCGCAGCAGGTCACGGTGTTTAATCAGGGCGCGGTGCTGGCGGAGGGGACTTTCCGCGAGGTGACGCAGAATCCTCTGGTGAAAGAGGCGTATCTCGGCAATCTGGAGATTAAACATGCTTGAAATAAAAGAGATGGTCTCGGGCTACAACAAAATTCCGGTCCTGCACTTGTCCGAGCTGTTTGTCGGGGCGAAATCCTTCACCGGTGTGTTAGGACGCAACGGCATGGGAAAAACCACGCTGCTGCGCACCATCATGGGAGAGCTACCTGCCTGGCAGGGAACAATCGCGCTCAACGGCATTGATATCACGCGCTATCAGGCCCACCAACGGGCGGCGGCCGGCATCGGTTTTGTGCCGCAAGGGCGACAGATCTTCCCGCTGCTGACGGTGGAAGAGAACCTGCGCATGGGCTGCGTGAAGCACTTTTCGCGTGCGGGTCAGATCATCGAGCAGATGCTGGAGATTTTCCCGCGCCTGAAACGTTTACTGGCTCAACCGGGCGGGGCGCTCTCGGGCGGCGAGCAGCAACTGCTGGCGTTGGCGCGCTGTCTCTGCGGGCAGCCCCAGCTGGTGTTGCTGGATGAACCAACCGAAGGCATTCAACCGAATATCTGTGAGGAGATCATCGAGACGCTGCAGCGGCTGAGGCATGAAATGGATATCTCGATCATTCTGGTAGAGCAGGATATTGAGTTTCTGTATGCGTTATCGGATCGGATCCATGTGATTGAAAAAGGGCAGATTGTGCAGCAGATTGATCCGCGCGCCCAGCCGAGTGCCAGTGTGGCAGAGCAGTTTTTAGGGTTTCACGCCTAAATCGTGGAAGCGGGACGGGGTGCATGCCCTGTCTCGCCTGACACAGCACCCGGCAGCAGCAACACAGCATCGATTGCCTGACTCCTCTAACGTGATGCTTCGAACTTCAGAATGCACACGGGTGAAACATGAATGAGCCATCTTTGCTGAAAACGCTTGCGGGTGTGCGGTTGCATATTTTCCATCCTGATTCGCAAAGCGTGCGGGCTTTTTGTGCCTCGTTGACGCAAATCGGTTGTCACGCACAACACAGCTGGCCGCCTGTCGCCGAACGTCCGGCTGACGCGCAACTGCTGTTGGTGGCGATTGAAAATCACCACGAGGCGGTATTAACGCCGCTGTTTCGTTCATTGCAACAGCATCACACACCGGTGATTGCACTGGCGAACTGCCACGATGCGCGCTTGTTTCCGCTGCTAATGAAACTGCAACCCGCTGCCATCGCCGAGCGAGAACTAAACCCCTTTGCCTTGATTGTGCAGATCATCGGCACCTGGCGATCCGCCCAGCAGAATGCCCAGTTGCGGGGTGAACTGCAGGCTCGCCAACAGCGTAAACTGAGGAATGAGCGACTGGCGCAGGCTAAAGGCGTGTTGATGCAGACTTTCGGTCTGGATGAGTCGGGGGCATATCGCTTTATGCGTACCGAAGCGATGAACACGCGCAGCAGCCTGGAATTTACTGCTGAGCGTGTGATCAGTCAGTTGCAGAAAGGGTAAAACAAAACGCCGTTACGCCTCGGTTTGTCTCAGCAGACTGCTCGGGGTGTAACCAAAGGCTTTGCGGAAGGCGAGACTGAAATGCGACATATCGCTAAAGCCGTGATCTAGCGCCACCTGCGTGATGTTGCGCGCTTTACCTTCGGCTAGCGCCTTGCGACACGCCAGCAGGCGCTCCTGCCAGACAAAATTCATCGGCGTGGTGCCGTGTGCAGCAAACACGCGGCTGATGGTGCGCGGTGAAACATGATGGGCATTGGCAATTTGCGCCATGGTCAGGTCCGCTTCCTGCAGATTTTGCCGTAAATAACTCACCACCCGCGAGTAAAGATCCGGTTTTAGTGCGTCATCGCCTTTCTGCAAATTGACACTCACCGAGATCATATTGATCAACGTATTGGCGAACTGTTCCGCGAGAAAGGTGTTCTCACTCTCCGCGTTAAAGACAAATGCCTCTTCCAGTAATTGCTTGAGTGAGGTCATTCCGGGACGACTAAGATCCAGCGTTTTCCCCGCGAGCCGGGCAATCGCTGGTGCCTCTTTTTCAATCATCTGGCGCGGCAAATGCACAATGTTGATGGCCACGTTATCCATGGCGAAATCAAAGGGCGTTGCGGCATCGTAAATCACCACATCCCCTGCGCTCACCCGTGACTGGTTATCGTTTTGCCGCAATGTCCCGATGCCGGAACGAACGTAGCCGAGATAAAAATCATGATTAGGATGGCGGCGAATGCACTCGGTGGTGCGTTGCCACACCAGCGCGGTTTGTGACACGTGGTGTGCGATATCGACATGGCCCAGCATGGAATAACCAAAGCTGCCGGAAAAAGTACCGGCATTAACCTGACGCGCCTCGGCATTAATCAAGCGCGAACAGACGGCATCGCGCCAGGCATCAAAGCGGTGGCGATTATCTAAGTGATCCGTGGTGAACGTTTCTTTCATGGCAACATCCCCTAAACCTGGCGAAAAGGGTGAAATCACAATAAACCAAGCAAGTTTCAGGCCATATCGACATGAAAAGGCCGCACCCGAAGTGCAGTGCGGCCAAAATAAGCAGCTTTAGATAGCAGGATGTTTTTTATGCCATTCAGTGACTTGCTGATAAGCCCAGGCGCCCTGAATCATTGCGGTTTCATCGAAATGGGCGGCGACTAACTGGAAACCAATGGGTGCACCGGCGGAAGTCATGCCACATGGCAGGGTGATGGTGGGATGCCCGCTCGCGTCAAATGCACTGGTATAGCGCAATACGCCGTTAAAAAGTGCCTGATCGGTACCAAAACGGGTCATGGTGTCCCAGGTTAATCCGGCATAAGCGGTGGCGGGTGCCAGAATCAAATCCACTTTGCTGAACAGGGCAGAAATATCGCCACGCAGTGCCGCACGGCTCAGCAGCAGGCGCTGATACTCCAGTGCGGAGACCTGATGGCCAAGATCCAGCAGACCAGATAACCCTGGACCGTATTGATCTTTCTGCGCCGGATAGGTCTCTTCATGCGCCAGGGCGGTTTCCACTGCACAGAGCGCACTCCACTCGGCGGCGGCTTTTTCCGTGTCTGGCACAGTGATGTCCACGAAGGTGGCACCCAGCGATGTCAGGGTAGCTATCGCCGATTCCAGCGCGGCACGGGTTTCCGCATCCACCTTCTCTAACGTCCAGCCTGCATCCAGTCCGATGCGCATTTTGCTAACGCCGTGCGTCATCAACGCCAGGTAGTCCGGCACCGGCTCGCTGCTGGAGGTCGGATCTTTATCATCGCGCCCGGCAATGGCTTGCAGCATCGCAGCGGCATCGCCTGCGGATCGTGCCATCGGACCGATGTGATCGAGCGACGCCGCCAGCTCACAGGCACCGTGGCGCGTGACGCGACCCCAGGTCGGTTTGATGCCGGTCAGTCCGTTGGCATTTGACGGGAAGCGAATGGAGCCGCCGGTATCGGTGCCAATCGCGCCATAACAGAGTCCAGCCGCAGTCGCGACGCCAGAACCGCTGGAGGAGACACCGGTCCAGAGGGCGCAGCCCCAGGGGTTATTAGGGCGGGTGATTTCCGGATGGTGATCGGCAAAGGCGCTTTCAGTTTGCGTCAGCTTGCCGAGGATCACCGCACCGGCAGCGCGGAAACGATCAACCACCGTGGAGTCTTCTGCCGGATAGTGATCCTTGTGGATGATCATGCCGTGGCTGGTGGGCGCATCTTTAGTCCAGATTAGATCTTTTAAGGCGATCGGCACGCCGTGCAGCGGGCCACGCAATTTGCCAGCTGCAATTTCCTGATCCGCCTCTGCCGCCTGTTTTAATGCACTGTCGCGCATCACGTAGAAATAGCTGTGCAGATCGCTATCCAGTGTGTCGATGCGCGTTAATAGTGATTCAGTGACCGCTACCGAGGTGATGTCGCCAGACTGAATCAGGCGTCCAATTTCCAGCAAGCTTTTGTAATGCAGATTGTTCATCGCGACCTTACCTCTGTTTAAGGGGGGCTACCTGTGCGGTAGACAATGTGTTGATCAACAACGTAAATCAGACGCGCGGGTTCGGCTGTGTTTAAGCAGACAGATGCTGTGCCAGAAGTGCCAGCGGTCTATCAGGAGCTGGCGTTAACCGGAGGGGAACATTAAAGCATGGCGATATGATGCCGATAACCTTCAGGAATAGTTCACAAGAAGGATTATTTTGATGCTAAATGGGATTGGCAGCAGCGTTCTACGCAACCTGATTTCTGCGGGTTCAAGCGTAAATACCACCGCAAACAGCAATGCAGCACAAAACCACTTACAGGCTGAAGCGTCCACGAAAGTGACCTTCAGTGAAGCAAGCGAGGCGATTGCCGCCATCTATAAAATTGTGCCAGCACAGGTACAGAGCAGCGGCACGATCAGCAGCAATTTACAGGCGCAACTCAACGCGGCGTCACAATCGGGCGGCGTTGGTATGAACGGTATCGGCAGCAGTTTGCTTAAAGGCCTGGTGCAGAGTGGTGACAATGTCACGTTAAGCGTGCCCGCAACCTCATCAGCCAACGGCACCAGCAACAGTCAGAGCGCGGTGGCGCTCACCGTGACCACACAATCGGGGATTGAGGTGAGTCTGCAAATGACACGCCAGCAGGGTGGACTGGTGGTGGAGCTGAATACCAGTGGGGGCAAGCTTAACAGTGATGAAGCTACAGCTATCAGCCAACTCTCCGACGGGTTGCAACAAGCGCTGGACGGTTTGGATGCAGGGACAACACAGCTAGATATCAGCGACCTAATGAAGTTTGATAGCTCACAGCTGAAAAGTGTCGATTTGAAGACCGATCTGCGTAATGGCGACAACGTGACGCAATCGCTCAATCTTCACGCGGATGATAACGAGCGCTGGCTCGGTTTTCACAACGGGGATGTCAGTATCAAGCTCGATACGGATGTGTCAAAGCTGACTCAGGCAGGCAGCGCCGAGCAGCAGGCCGCCGCACTCGATCAGTGGTCTGCCAAATTTGATCAGGCCGCAACGCGTGGGCACGGCGATCGCGACATGCTGAACCTCTTCAAAGCCAGCTTCCGGACGCTGAATACCACGCAAGGACAGGCTAGCCACAGCGTGAATACCCAGCGAGTGATCTCCATTGATGCTAATGCCGCTAAAAACGGTGCCATTAGTGGATTGGCCGATTTTTCCGCCAGCTATCAGCAGACGCCGCGTTCTGATAATCCTTATAAACCGGAGGAGCAGGACACTTTCTCTTTAGAGGTCGCGCAGCAAACCCGCTCGCAACAGCACACTGATACCCAGGATTTGACACAGGATACGCTGTTCAAACTCAAAGCCAGTTTCCACACCGCACTGGATTCAGACGGGGCAGCGAAACTGACGGCACTTAAGTCATCTCAAAATTACCGCTATCATCTGATTGACGATAAAGAGCGTAGCCAGACCGTGGTTTCGCAGAACAAAAAAGGTGAGCTGACAGCACAGACTACGCAGCAACTCACTCAGCATGAAACGGTGAAAAGCTATCAGCAAGCCAAGCTTATCGATAGCGTGGAGATCCCGCACGGCGAGAAAAAGGTCTCATCTCAGAATTACGCCCGCGCACTGTTTGACCCTGAAAATTAAACAGGATCCCCGGTGCGATCCTGATACGGGGACACTGGCCCGCTAAAAAAACCTGCACGTCATTATGGTCGCGCTCGCGGTAGCAGGCGGCCTTCAGGCCGCCCACCTCAGCGAATCTGTAATTCCTCCAGCGCGGTCAATAGCGCATCGACTTTTGGCAACAGCTGCTTGCGGCGCGGCCATATCAGCGTCAGAGCCAATCCATCGGGCTGTTGCTCCGGCAAGATAATCTCCAGTTCACCGCGCGCCAGCGGCTCGCGCACCAGCCAGGAGGGCATCTGCGCCACGCCTAATCCGCCACACAGCGCCTGCACTTGTGCATCCACGTCACCCAGTGCCATCCGGTGTGGCACATTGCGCCAGTGCGGGTGGCCATCTGAAGTGGTGAACAGCCAGGGCTTGCTGCTGCCATCCACGCGTTCATACATGATGGCCTGATGTTGCAATAGCTCGCTTTCATTGTGAGGACGTCCATGGCGCGCCAGATAATCGGGTGCAGCGCAAAACACCATGCGCTCGCGACCCATCTGACGGCAGCCAAGCGAGGCCGGTACATCCGGCGATCCGCCAATGCGCACCGCGACATCGATCCCCTCATCAAACAGATCGATAAAACGATCCGAGAAGGTGAGATTGAGTTCCAGCTCGGGATGTTGCTGACAAAATGGAATCAGCAGCGGCATGACGCCCAGTCGGCCATAAGTATTTGGCACCGCCACGCGCAATCGCCCCGAAGGAATGGTGCGCTGCGCCGCCAGCACCGCTTCGGCTTCGGCCAGCTCCTCCATAATGCGCAGGCAGGTTTGGTAGTAGGCGTTGCCTGCATCGGTGAGCTTCAGACTGCGCGTGGTGCGTTCCAGCAAGCGTGAGCCGAGTCGCGTCTCAAGTCGCGTGACGCTTTTACTGACGGCCGAACCGGTCAGGTGTAAACGTTCTGCCGCTGCCGCGAAACTGCCGCTTTCGACGCTGGCCACAAAGGGTACGATATCTTTCAGGCGTTGATCGTGCATCTATTCGTGAATCCAGGTTATGAATGATGTGAATTAAAGCCAGAGATAGGAATTGAATTCTCTATTAGGCTAATGATTACCGAAACCGAGGAGAATTGAAATGCAAAAGCAAGCGTTAATTGTCGGCATTAGCGGTGTGATTGGGCGTGCGCTGGCGGAAAAACTGCAAAGTGAAGGATGGCAGGTGACCGGATTGTCACGCGGGCGCGGTGCGATCCCCGAAGGGTGCCGCAGTCTGACCGCAGATCTGACCGATGCTGACGCGGTCAGCACTGCACTGTCACAAGAGAAGCCTGATGCGGTGTTCTTTAGCGTCTGGGCGCGTCAGGAGAACGAAAAAGAGAACATTCGCGTGAACGGCGGCATGGTGCGTAATGTGATTGAAGCGCTGGGTGAGCGCCTGAACGGTGCGCACGTGGCGCTGGTGACCGGGCTGAAACACTATCTGGGTCCATTTGAGGCGTATGGCAAAGGAGCTGTGCCGGTGACGCCGTTCCGTGAAGAACAGGGACGCCAGCCGGTCGATAACTTCTACTATGCGCAGGAAGATGAAATCTTTGCCGGTGCCGAGCAATATGGCTATCGCTGGAGCGTGCATCGCCCGCACACCATCATCGGTTATGCAGTGGGCAACGCCATGAACATGGGGCAGACGCTGGCGGTGTATGCCACGCTGTGTCGCGAGAAGGGCTGGCCATTTATCTTCCCCGGCTCGCCGGAACAGTGGAACGGTATTGCTGATGTGACTGACGCCGGTTTGCTGGCGGAGCAGTTGTTTTGGGCAGCGACGGCGGATGAAGCAGCGAATCAGGACTTCAACGCGGTCAACGGCGATGTATTCCGCTGGAACTGGCTGTGGCCACGACTGGCCGCTTACTTTAACGTTGAAGCCGCCGCGTATCCTGCACAGATGATGCCTCTGGAAGGGCGCATGCAACAGGCCGCCGACGCATGGCGTGAAATTGCCGCGCGCGAACAGCTGCAAGAGGCGGACGTTAATAAGCTGGCTTCGTGGTGGCACACCGATGCGGACCTTGGGCGTCCAATGGAAGCATTCACCGACATGAGCAAAAGCCGCAAAGCGGGATTCATCGGCTATCGTTCCACGCTGGATTCGTTTATTGCGCTGTTTGATCGGCTGAAAGCGGAGAAGGTGATTCCGCAGTAGCTTTTTTTCATCGTGACCGGTTATCCAGGTGCGCATCAATGCGCACCTTCATGAACAACAACTCATAATATTTTGGGGCTGTAATATCCGACATGAGGTATCCGAGCCCTTTAGTCCAACAAATCTTCCCTGTCTTCCCGTTCCCGTATTTTACGCATTACAGGCCGGACGTCGTTACTCAGGTATGCCATGGTGGTGAGAAACACCATGCGTTGCTTATCAAAATTCTTGCGATAAAACATAAAGCGTAGACCGGGTGCACAGACCAGTAATTCAACACCTTCGTCCATAAGCGTTTCAATATTTGATTCTGTGGTGTCGCGAGTGAAGCGCCAGTTCAATTGGCGTTTATCGATCGCCTTCTGCACTGCGGCGATATATTTATCTTCGCGAAAATAGGCAAACAATCCGCCACTCACTCCGAATCCCGGTGTTCTTAACAATGTTGGACTGGGCATGTAGATAAATACGATGTTTTTCATTGACGATTATTCCTTAATCTTGATGGATGAACATGCTAGCAGAAGCCTAATGAAGGATTCTTTACGCTAAACTGGCGCTATCTTGTTGATATCATGTGATGATAACATGAGAATGATTCTCAACAACAGGAGGTTGTTATGTTTAAGGTCATACCCATCATTCTCACTCTGGCATTATCAGGTTGCACCACTTCATCCGCCAATAAAGCACAGCCTAAAGCCCTGCGAATGGATAAGCCTGAATATCCTTTTTATGCTGCAAAGAATCATATCGAAGGAAAGGTGCAATTTTTTTATGATGTCGATGCGCAAGGGAAGGTCAGTGAAATGCGCATTGTGCAATCCACACCCGACCATCTGTTTGATGACGCGGTTATAAGAGCGGTGAACAAATGGCGATTTGAAAAAGGCCATCCCGCTAAAAATATTCCAATGAAAGTGGTGATGCGCGTGAGTCCTCCGCCCAATATCAGTGATTCGATGTTGTGATGGGTGAGTGATCTTAGAGCGCCTAAGGTGTGGTGAGAAAAGCATACTGATTTCGAACCGTGTCTGCCCTGAAATGAAGTGACAGCCATCATGCGATGGCTGTTTGTATGCCGCATCTAAACCTGGGTCAATCCACCATCAACGCAGATCTCAGCACCCGCGATGTAACTGCTTTCATCACTGGCAAGGAACAACGCAGCATTCGCCACCTCTTCCGGTTGTGCCATTCTGCCGAGCGGTATGGCGCTGGTGAGTCCATTTCGAACCTGTTCTGAAGCTGCTGCCATCATTTCAGTATCCACAGGGCCGGGTGCAACCACATTGACGCGGATACCGCGTGCGGCGAGTTCACGGGTCCAGGTGCGGGCAAAGGAGCGCAGAGCGGCTTTGCTGGCAGAGTAAACACCATAGCCTTCCGTGCCAATCACATCCGCAATCGAGCCAATCAGAACCACGCTCGCACCCGGTTTCAGCAGGGGCAACGCAGCTTGTAAGGCAAAGAGCGGCGAGCGCACGTTAAGTCCGAAAATCTGCTCGTAGTGAGACTCACTGATCTCGTCTAACCGGGCGTATTCCGACATACCCGCATTGATCACCAACACATCCAAATGGCCTGACGTGCTTTTGATGGTGTCCATAATACCGACCAGCTCTTCGTTCTGACTAACATCGGCGCGTAATGGCTTCGCGATGCCGGATATCTTGCGGCTGGCAGTAGCTAATTCTTCTTCACGACGGGAGGTAAACCAGGTGGTTGCTCCTTCGCTGGCGAAACGCTGGCTGATCGCCAAACCGATACCTTTTGCGCCGCCCAGTACCACGGCAACTTTGTTTTCTAATCTGCTCATCTGCAATGCTCCTTTAAGAGTGGAACCCAGATGATATAAAAACTATACTTGATATCAATTACGCACTTAGTTTATATCAGATATATACGGGTATATCGCCATGAATGAGAAAACTGACAAGCCTTTGATTGATATCGGTAAAACCCGACCTGTTTTGGAAAACATCACCAATAAATGGTCGATATTAATTCTCACCGTGCTTTGCACACAGCCCTCAAGGTTCAATGAGATTCGCCGCAGACTGGAGGGGATTACCCATAAAGCACTGGCGGATGCGCTCAAACGTCTGGAGCGCAATGGTCTTGTGAACCGTAAAGTGCTGCCAACTTCGCCGGTGAGCGTGGAATACAGCATCACACCTTTAGCGCAGACGCTGCAGCAGCCCTTTATGGCCCTGGCGAGTTGGGCGATGGAGTACGGCCCGGTGATGGAACAGGCTCAAGCCGCTTACGACATTGCTCGTAATGAAGAAAAGAAGGTGGCGGAAGAAGCCTAATGGTTGGGTTTTAATTAGATGAACTCAGAAAGACGGGCAGCGCGATATTTTACACTTCATGCGCTGCCGTTTACTCACCTTTATTTTTACCTGTTTATATAACAGGGACGGATAATGCTGAGACTTTTTCTTTAGCCTCAGCAATCAAAATAATCCCCTGCAAGGATTCATCAGGATGAACACTCCATATTTTACTTTCGGGGATGCAAATGCCGTCATAACGTATTTTGGTGCCGTCGTAGGGATAAAATTTACCTTCGTTTATATCTAAAACAAAAACCTGCAACAGACGAGACTTCTGCGCAATGTGTTTCCAAAGTGCTTTTCCGTCTTCATAGTGGTGATGATCACTCATCAGCGTGATATTTTGATGCACCACCAAGGTTTCATACATGCGGGTTGCAAGACCAAAACCTTGCATGATCTCTTGTACCACAACCCCTTCAACCTGCAGCGCGGCAGCATCCTGCCAGAATGACTTTACGCTGAGCCCATCAAAATGTTCAACGCGAATCAGTTCCAACGTAGCAATGACGCGATGACGTAAATCGTTCTCAATTAATGCTGGACCAGCATCGACGACTGCTGAAAAAGGTGTTTTTCGATCATAGATAATCCAGTAAGTAGAACTACCCATTTCAAACTCATCAATAATCTCAAAACGTCGTTGTAATGTATTGGGGCTGTATGACATTGGCATTATGGCCATATTTGAATCCCCCTTGTTAAGCACTGGCATGTGTATTCCTTCACTTGATTGCCTCTCTCCATTAATTAACTTAACACATGAAAGGATAGGGATGAGGTGGATTTAATGAGAGCCAGACTCCTGTTTTCTATTTTAATAGGGAGAATGACATCCTTTTATCACCTCAACCCAATCTTACCCAGCGACGACCAAGCAGCACTGTCATAACGATAATCACCACAATGGCGGCTAGATGCATGACAAAATCCATCGGATGCAGATGCACCGGATGGCAAAACGCCAGCATGGTGACGGCCATGCAGGATATGCCCAGTCCGGCCATCGCCAGGCTGCGTACCGGATGGAGTGCACGTGTCTTGCGTAAACTGGCAATCATCAGCACCATCATCGGTGTGCTCACCACTAACAGGAAGGTAAAACAGCGCGTGCTGTCATTATCATGTGCCTCCACTACGGCGTGCGGGATACTGCTCAGGCTCAATCCCAACCACAATAAACCCAGCGTCAGCAGCACTTTCCAACTGACACTGCGGCGACCAGGGATGCTCATGTTGAACGCATTACGAATCGCAAACAAGCCGAGCACAAACGCCAGCGCCAACTGGATGAGCGCGCGCATCGCACCGGGTTGTGACCAGTCGGTGAGGGTGCGCTGCACCAGAAAACTGGCGGCGATGCCGCAGGGCAGTGCCAGCAGCAGCCACATCAAGACACGCCAATAAGTCGGCCGCATCGGTTGAACGGGCTGCATGTCGCGGCTGAGTTTTTCGATTAACAGGTCATGATTATTCATGGTGTGCTCCAAAGCGACGCAGATTACCTAGCGCGCGATGCAACAGCGATTTCACCGCTGCCACACTTAAATTGTTATGTTCTGCCGCTTCCGTCAGGCTCATTTCGCGCAGGTGAACATGCTCGACAATCTCGCGCTGGCGCGAGGGAAGCTGGCGCAGATAGCCAGCCAGTTCCTCTTGTGTATCCAGCGATGGTGCCTCTGGCGCAATGGCAGCTTCAGTTAGCGTTTCTTCATGGACTTCCCATTGCTGATGGCGTCCGCGTCGCCGCAGGGCATCCACGGCGCGAGCGGAGATGATGGCCATCAGCCAGGGTAAGAACGGGTAGGCAGGATCATAGGTGTGACGCACCCGATGCACCGTTAGCAGCACATCCTGAATCACATCTTCCACTAATGCCTGGTCGGTGAGTTGTTGGCGTATTTGCCCGCGTATCACCGGCACTAATGCTTTGAGCAGTCGGGTGTAGGCGAGCTGATCGCCCGCCTGCGCCTGTTCCATTAGCGCGGGCCAACTTTCGCGCGCGCTATCACTTGCTTGCATAATCCGCCTTGAAACAATTACGCCTTGGTGCTGGCCGCTTGCAGCGCATTCACCACAATGCTCGGTGTCAGCACTTGCGGCAGCACTTTTGGCGGCCCGCCATCGGCGGGGTAAACCAGATACATCGGCAGTCCGCCCTGACCAAACTCGCTCATGGCGTCATCGACATCGGGATTAAACTTGGTGGAGTCCGCCACCATATACACCGTACCGGTTTTTGCCAACGCGTCTTTAACTACCTGCGTCGAAAGGGAGGTTTTTTCATTCACCTGACAGGTAATACACCATGAGGCGGTGAAATCGACAAAGATGGCTTTACCGTGTCCACGTTGAGAGGCGACGGCTTGCGGTGTCCACTTCTCTTTAGTGAGCTGGCTGGCTACCTGGTCACCTGCCAGCGCTGCGCCCGGTTGAATTAACTGCGGCAGTGGGGCCAGCACGGCGATAACCAATACGGCGGTCACGGCGAACAGCACTTTATGGCCTTTACCGGCAAAGCGGCGATGTTGCGCCATCCCATATAGCCAGCCCGCGAATGCTACCACCACTGAGGCTACTAACAGTGTAGCCAATGCCGCGCTGCCTGCCTGTTGCGCGAGCACCCATACCAGCCAGGCATAAGCGCCAAACATTGGGAAGGCTAAACCGCGCTTCAGTACATCCATCCATGCGCCTGGACGAGGCAAGAATCTCGCCAGCTGAGGGAAAAGAGAAATCAGTGTGAAAGGCGCTGCGAAACCGAGTGCCAGGGCGAAGAAGATCACCAGCGCCACAGCAGGGGGTTGCACCAGGGCATAGCCGATCGCACTAGCCATAAACGGTGCCGCACAAGGGGTGGCAACCAAAATTGCCAATACGCCAGTGAGTGCAGAACGTAAGAAGGCGCCGCGATTGATTTCAACGGATCCAACACGTTGTACCGACAGGCCCACTTCAAATACGCCAAGCAGATTGAGCGCAGCGGCGAGGATCACCAGTGACAGCAGTGCAATCACCAGGGGGGACTGTAACTGGAATCCCCAGCCTACAGCAGCACCGCCTGCACGCGCGGCCAGCAAAATACCCGCCAGCGCCATCATGGTAACGATCACGCCCAGTAAAAAGCCTAAACCTTCACGACGCGCGTTGGCGGCATTGTCAGTGTGGCGCAACAGGCCGAGCGCTTTAAGGGAGATGACCGGAAAGACGCAGGGCATTAAGTTCAGAATGATGCCGCCAATAAAGGCGGCCAGCATGGCGGTTAACATCGCTGGCCTCTTTGCTTAGTTAGTTTGCGGATGTGCAGCGTCGTACTGCTTCACGGCGGCGAGGGCTTTCTCAATGTGCGTATCCGGGTTTCTATCAGTGTAACTCAGCAGGATGTCGCCATTAGGCGCAATAACATAAGAGGTACGATCGGAAAGGGTTTTGCCTTTCATCTGCATGGTGGTTTGATACTGAGCGGCCACTTTTGCACCTGGGTCGGCGGCAACAGCGAATTTGTCACGGCACTCCAGTTTAGAGAAATCGCTCACCTGATCGGTATTGCCTGCAGTCACACCAATAACTGTGGCGTGCATTTTGGTGAAGTTGTCGGTGGCTTCGGCGAAGTCATGCGCTTCAATCGTACAGCCCGCACTGAATGCGGCCGGGAAGAAGTAAAGCACCACTGGCCCTTTTTGCAGCGCTTTTTGCAGCGAGAAGGTCAATGGTTTGCCAGCTAATGCACCTTGCAGTTCGAAATTTGGTGCCTTTGCACCAACCGGCAGCGCGGCGCTGGCATTAAAAGCGGTGGCAGAGAGGCCCAATGCGGCGGTGATGCTCAGAGTACAAACGAGGGTTTTAAACGATTTCATTATCTGCTCCTGCGATGTAAGGGAGGTCCGGTTTTAGTGACTCAATACATCAGTTCGCTGGAGGGGGCGAAAAGGTTTCGGTGCCAGTAAAAAAAAGTTAAATTAGCGACGCAATGTGACTCATGGAAAAAGAGGCTAAGAGAGATGAATCGGAATTATTTCAGTAAAATCATTTTGTTAATTGGGTTATCTTGCTCGGCCACCGCGTTGGCGGCACCTGTCATTGATAGCGATGTGGCTTCCCTGATCAATCAACGCCTGTCCTATATGAAGGATGTGGCCGGTTATAAAGCCGCCAATCATCTTGCGATTGAAGATCTGCCGCAAGAAGAAAAAGTGCTGGCCAGTGCTGTGCAGCAAGCCGAAAAGCTGGGCTTAGCGGGCGAGTCTGTGAAACCCTTTGTGCAGGCTCAGATGGATGCAGCAAAAGCGATTCAATATCGCTATCGCGCAGATTGGCTCTCCACACCTGAACAAGGTTGGCAGCCTTTGCCGCTGGATCAGGTCAGAAGCAAAATTAATGTGCTGAGCGCCAGCATTCTGAGTGGTATCCGTGCGCAGTTAGCGCAGGGCAAACCCTTCACCGATAAAGCCGCCTTTCTGCACACGCTTGATCAAGCGAATCTGGAACAGGGTGATAAAACGAGGCTGTGGGAAGCCCTGCAGAAAATTAGTCTGAAGAAGTAACGGTTATTCATAAGAGGCGTAATAAGATTACGCTTCTCTAGTATGTCATTTACCTCTCAAACTGCAATATTATCCACGATATCCCCACCTGGGGATAAAATTCAGATGACCAACGATCCACTCCGCCACCTTTTCCTTATAACCCCAACTGAACTCCCTATGTCCTGCTCAAGAATCCCCTCTGCTATAACTGCTGCGAGTTGATAACGCGTAGGAAAAGGTTTTCATGGATATTCGTAAAATTAAGAAACTGATCGAACTGGTTGAAGAGTCCGGCATCTCCGAGCTGGAAATCTCTGAAGGCGAAGAGTCAGTTCGTATCAGCCGTTCACCTGCTAATGCCGGCTACCCGATGATGCAACAGGCTTATGCTGCGCCAGTGATGCAGCAGCCTGCGCTGGCGACCGCCGTTGCACCTGCAGCCGCTGCGCC